>CALBDV010000491.1 GCA_937927565.1 uncultured Holophagales bacterium | reverse complement strand
GATGCGGGAGCGGTGGACCTGGAGGCACGCGGCGCGGCGGATCGTGGAGAGGGTGAAGGCGGCGGCGGCAGGGACCCGTTGACGACGACCAGCGCAGCGGAGACGGGCTTCGCCGTCAGAATGATTGCCACCCGCAAGCGATCGCGGCGAGGAACCCCGCTACACTTCTGACGTGTTAAGCAGATGGCTTCGGCGGCCCGGTCAAGACTCCGCGACGGCTCTCGTTCGAGCCGCCGGAAAGGCGCTCGCCCACCCCGAATCGCTCGATGCTCCGACCCTTCGCAGGCGCCTGGCCGACCTCGCCAACGCGGCAGGGGAAGGAGACGGCTCGCGATTCGTGCCCGAGCTCGTAGATGCCGCTCCCGCGCTCCTGGGTTATCTCCTGAGCTTCGAGCTCGATGGATCCCCTCCCGGGATGCTCCGCACGTACAGCGGGGACGCGTTCTGCAGGTTCCTCCACACCCTAGAGCTGACCCCGAGACCGGCTGTCGGCCCCATCCTGGAAATCGGGGCTGGCCCCTACCTCTTTCACCTTCTCCTTCGAGCTGTCTTCCCGAACGCGGTCCTCGTCGGGTCGAATTTCTTCGACCACGACATCTTCTCGACCCGGATTGGAGGCGCCACGCATCGCTTGCGCAGCTCCAGGCTCGGTGAGGTGCTCGACTTCGACTTCCCGACCTTCAACCTAGAGACCGTGCACCCGTATCCCTACCCGGCAGACTCCTTCGACGTCGTGTTCTTCTGCGAAACGCTCGAGCACCTCGTCGTCAACCCGCTTCGCGTCTTTCGGGAGATCCGACGGATCCTCCGTCCCGGCGGACACCTCGTCCTGACTCTGCCGAACGCGCTTCGGCTGACCAACGTGGCCGCGATGCTGGCAGGCCGAAACTTCTTCGACCTCTACTGGGTCGGGAACGGCGTCCACGGACGGCACAATCGCGAGTTCTCCTTGGGGGAGATCCGAACCCTGCTCGAGCGGGACGGGTTCGAGATCGTGCGGGCTGAGACGCGGGACCGTCTCGACTACGACACGGTCCCGATCGAGGCCGTCGACTACTCGGGCCCAGCCTCGGTCCTGCCGTTCAGGAAGACAGACCTCGAGCGATGGATCAGGCGAGCCGGGGGGACCACGACAGACAGAGGCGACAACATCTACGTCCTCGCGCGGTGGCCGGCCACGGCCCACTCAAAACGAAACGAGGATTCAGCTCCCCCCGGGGCGATGCCCGACCCTCCCCGCCCCTGTCCCGACAACGAGCGGTTGATCTCGTTCCTCGACGTTCTCGATGAAACGACGGAGGGACTCCGCGTCACCGGCTGGGCCTTCTACACGGATGACGCATCCGGAATTCCGGCCGACGCCGAGATCGTCCTTCGCGGTTCGGACCGGTCGACGATTCATCGTGCCGAGGGGATGTCGCGCGCCGACGTCGCCTCCGCCCACGGGCTCGAAAACGACGGGGTCGGGTTCACGACGGTCATTCCCCGCTCGGAGGTACCGGTCCCTCCGTTCGAGGTCTGGCTTCGACTTGGCAGCTCGACGGGAACGACCGCGGAACGGTCGCTCGGCACGTGGGCCGGGCCCCCCAGGCACCCTCTCAGCGATACCAGCACCGGCGGATCTCCGGATGTCCCCTGAAGGCGAGCTGACCACGGCGCGAAGCACGACGGAGCCTCCGGCGGGCCGGCTGCCTTCCTCCCTCGGGCTCCTCCGACAGGCGATCGATCTGAATGACGATCCCCGCGCATTCTGGTTCGGCCTGGCCGTCGTCGTGCTCATCCAGGCGTTCTCGGCGCTCGGGTACGTGCAGCGTGGCCAGGTGAATTTCACCTCGGACCAGGCCGTTCCCGCGCTCATGGCTCTGGAGATCCGAGACCACGGCAGCCATCCCGTCTTCTACTGGGGTGTCCAGTACGACGGCAGCCTCGAGCCTCACCTGCTGTCTCTCGCCTTCCGAGTACTTCCAGAAACCGTCGAGTCGTACAGGATCGTGATCTTCGGCCTGATGGCATCCGCTACGGTCCTCGTCTCGCTGGCCACCGCTCTGGGGTTCGGGCGACGGGCAGGCCTCCTCGCGGGTGCCTACCTCGCAGCCGGTCCGTCCTTTCTCTTCTTCAAGCTCCTGGGTTCCGACGGCGCTTACGGGTCCTTCTTCACGTTGACGGCAGCTACCGTTTACCTGGTGGCCCGGATCGTCGACCAGACGGAAGACGACCGCAGCTCGTTCCTTCATTTCGCTCTCGGCGTCGTCCTGGGCGTCGCTTGGTGGGTTACCCCTCTCTCGATCGTCCTCCCTGGCGTCGTGGCCGCAGGCGTCTTCGTCACGCACAGGACATGGTTGAAGCCAATCCGAATCGTCCTCCTCTCTACGGGATTCGCCTTGGGGGCGTCTCCGTGGCTGCTCGAGAACGTCCGCACGGATTTCGCCAGTCTCCGATCTGCCGAGATGCGCGGGTCAGACCTGCAACAGGCCCGCTCCCAGGCTCGGGTGCTCCTCGCCCGCGGGCTTCCTGTCCTCCTCGGCGGGCGATCGCCGGGAGGAAGGGAGGCGACGTTCCCGGGATCCGAGGCGATCTCCGTCATCCTGTTCGGCGGCCTCGTGATGGCGGGCGCCAGGCTGGCACGCCGCAACGCACCGACGACCGCCCGGTTCCTGGCGCTTTCATCGACGTTTCTGCTCGTCGCGCCCGCTGTGATGGCTCTCTCTCGGGCCCGCACCGACCTGCGGGAAGACCCACGTTTTCTTCTGTCGTCCTACGTCGCCGTCGCGGTCCTCTCCGGAGTCGCCCTTGCGACACTCATCGAACGCAGGGCCCGCCTCGGAGCCCTCGCCTTCGCGGGCATCTTTCTGTTCCTGGGCCCCCTGAGCCAGCTTCGTTCCCAGAGCTACGCCGAAGACCCCCGACACGGCAGAATCGCGGAGACCATCGCCCTCGCAGAAAGACTTGCCGCGTCGGGTATCCGGGACGTCTACGCCGAGTACTGGATCGCCTACCGCCTGGCATTCCTCTCCGGCGGCGAGGTCGTCGCGTCTCCGTTCGGCGAGGGCACACCGGGACCGATTCGTGACATCCGCGCCTACGAGCGGGTCGAGGCCGCCGCAAGTCCCGCCTTCATTCTCGAACCGGACCCGGCGAAACGACTACTCGCCTTTCTCGACGCCCGTGCCGCTTCCTACTCACACGAACGGCTTCCTGACCTCGGGCGGGAGCTGATCTGGGGAATCCCGTCCGGCGAGATGGCGATGCTCCGTGCCTGTCACTGCTTTCCAGCCCCGGATGCGACTTCACCGGTCGCGGGCACCGGGACCCCGCAGTAGGCGAAGGGACCTCTGGGCGCCCACCGCTCTATCGCTCTATGCCGTCGAGCCTCTCCTGGAGAAAGGCAGCTTCCCGCGACGGCCTGACGGGACGCCTCAGCGCCTCGACGAGCAACGCAAAGGACACCTTCACGGGGTAGTAGAGCGCGGTCCAGGCCCCGAGCGACGAATGCCCGGCATCCCGTGCTCGCATCCGAACAGGGACCTCCACGACTCGAAGCCCTGCCCGAGCAAGGAGAAGGGTGGATTCGGGCTCCGGGTAGCCATCCGGGTAAACACTCGCCAGAAGCGTGAAGGCATTCTGCCGGAACGCGCGCAAGCCGGAGGTCGGGTCCGTGATCCTCACGCCGCCGAGGACTCGAAGGAGAAAGCTCAGCCACCGGATTCCTGCGCGTCGGAGGAGGGTGGACCGGTATCCGCCTTCGTCGAGAAAACGGGATCCGACGACGACGTCCGCGCCCGTCCGCTCCAGGGCGTCCACCACCCGTCGAGCCTCCGCCGGGGGATGCTGGCCATCGCCGTCGAGGCGGACGACAATCGCCGCACCAGACCGCAGCGCGTAGATGAAACCCGTCTGTTCGGCGGCTGCAACCCCCGAGTTGAAGGGAAGCTCGAGAAGTACTGCACGGGCGGCTCGAACGCACTTTGCGCTACCGTCGGTCGAGCCGTCACTCACGACGACGATCGACCAATCCGGGCAGTCACGCGCGGTTTCCGCAAGGAGACCCGGGAGGGACCCCTCCTCGTTGTAGGCGAGAACGAGGGCCACGACCTTCCGCGTCACTGTGAGCTCCACCAGCGCCTCACGCCCGGCACCTCTCCAACGCCCTTTACGATTCCGCCGGGCGCGGTCTCGAAGGTCAGCACACTCGCCGTGACGAGCTGCTGTATCCCCGGCTGCATCTTCCACAGGGCGAGGGTGGCTTCGAAGCGCCCGTCAGAGACCTCCTTGTTCGTTTCCTCGAGCGGCGCTCCTGCGCCGTCGATGAATCCGATGCCTGCGCGCTTTCGGAGATCGATCCGGACCTCCGCCCGGTGAGGACGGCCATCCTGCGGGAGGTCGAGGCTGAAGACGCTCCACCACCCGGACCGATCCGGCTGTCCCCCGCCGACGTGCACGCCGATCCGGTAGGCGGCGGGCCCCTCTTCTCCAGGTGGGACGAACTCGATCTCTCCGCGCAGGACCTGATCGGAGACCGACCCCTTCCAACCCAGGTAACCTCGGGGATTCCGGAGCAGCTCGGTACAGCGATCCGGTTCGCCCGTCCGCACGTCCAGGAGCGAGACCAGGCCCGGGGTGACCGCTCCCCGCGAGAGCCTGGCCTCGAGCGACGAGCGGCAGGCGGTGTCCCAGTCGATGAGCCAGGTTCCCGGCGCCACGTCGATCACTCCGTCGGCGCCGAAGAGAACAGCGCCATCCAGGGATGCGATCTCGAGCTGGATGGTTCTGACGTCGCCCTGAGGCAGAGGTTTGAACGTGCGGATTCCCCCGACGTCGAGGACGACTTCCTTCCCGGTCCGATCGATGGTCGCCGTCGCGGCCCCTCCCGTCCAGTTGCCGATTCCCGCCAGTGGCCATTCCGCCAATCGACCGTCGACCCACTCGATCAGCCGATAGCGCGGTCCTTCCCAGATCGGCCGCGAGGGCCGATCGCTTCGGGAGCAATCCCCTGCGCTTGCCTCCCGATTGCGGTCGACCAGTGCGAGCACGGGGGCATGGGCGAGCGGTGGCGTCGTGACCGTATGAAGCTCGTTTCCACAGGGGAAGACGACTCTCTGGTGGTTCAGGAGGTAGCCGAGCCAGTTTTCCAGCGGCCCTCGGGCGACCATCAGCTCGATGCCCCTCCCTCCGGCAAGGCGCTCTGCGGACCGGGCGGCCTCCACGATCTCCCTCGACGCTAGGACCTGGGTCGTCGCCGAATACCGGAGCGTCCACAAGGTGGGACGCAGGGAGAAGAGCAGGAACCCGGCGGCGACGGCGAGAGCCCAGGGGCGTAACCATCGCGCGCGAGGCGAACCGGCCATCCCCGCCGCGAGCAAGGGGGCAAGCACCATCGCCAGCAGCGTGACGGCCTTGAAGTAGCCGTAGGGATAGCCGCCGGGCGGGTTCACGACGAATCTCTGGTGAACCGCGAGACCGCCGGCCGCCACGAGCATCGACAGGGGCGCGACGGCACGGACTAGCCCGCCCAAGAAGAGCCCTCTCAGCACGAAGGCGGCAGCCAGTGCGGTGAGAATCGCACCCGCGCCAGCCGCCGTTCCGCCGACGGTCGCGCCGTGTGCCGCGGCGGCGTGGCTGACGAACCCGAAGATCTCCGCCGACGGCGGGTACACCAGGATGTTGCCTGCCCCGACCGCCGAGATCCCTCGTTCGCCGAGCATTCCGCCTACGAAGCCGAGCTCCCGGATCGCACGCGCGGTGCCGACGGGACCTGCCGCCACCGACACGACTCCCGCGAGCAGAAGGGCCGCTGCCCGCGTTGCACGCAGCTCGGGCCGGGGGTATCGAGCGATCGAAGCCATGCCCAGCAGACCGACCGCGGCGGCGACCAGGACGAAGAAGACGGGATAGATGGTGACGAGCCCCGACAACAGGAGACCGAGCACGATGGCCAGGCGCGCCGACGGCCGACGGAAGAGGGCGGCGGCTACCGCGAGGCAGACCGGCACGAACGCGAGCGCGAGCGCCTGCGAGAAACTGCAGTCGAGCCCCGGCCAGAGGAGGGTGTTGCTGAGGGCTACGAACGACGCTGCGAGGACGCCGATGGAGCGTGATCTCCGAAGGCCTACTCGTGCGAAGAAGTAGGTTCCGAGCACCGCGTGGACGTGGGCGAGCGCCGCGATGACCGAGAGGACCTCGAAGCTGCGTCGCGACAGGACGAGGGCCGACAGGCCGAGGAAGTAGACGTCGCCTACCCGGAGCAACCCGATCTGCGCGGCCACCCACCCGAGCCACGGCTGTCCTGCCGGCACCTCGGGGATCCGAAGCGGGTGATCCTGGACGTACTCGGACCGGACGTTGTACGAGATGGCGTCAATGCTCCCGCCGATCGTCGTCAGGGTTCCCTGGTAGGCAAGGGGGGCCGCCGCGAGGACGAGCGCCCCCAGACCGACCGCGAGCGCGGGCCAGTGCGCTCGCAGCCACCTCGCCACGCCCCCTTCGCGCAGGAGGAGGACCCAGCCCCCGCCGGCGAGGACGACGAGGGGCCAGACGATCGGGCGGAGCGGAAACCCAAGCGCTCCAACGGAAGGTCCGACGGAGCCCACGAAAGCGAGGCCGAGCGCCGGACAGACCCACTGACGAAAGGCCGCGTAGCGGGAGGGCAGGAGGACCGTGGCCAGAATGTAACCCCAGCCCACGAGGAGAGCGGGCGGGACGGCGAAGGTCGCGAGCATTGAGAGGGCGGCAAACACGAGTTTCAGCAGTCTAATTCACCGCGTTCGACGGCGCCGCCCCGCCGAACCAAACCACCGAACCGCCAGGCACACCGTCGCGACCTCCGTCCTCGTCCAGTGCGGTGATCACGTATTCTCCGCGAAGGGTGCGGACGCGGCTCCGATGAACGTGGAGCGTGGATTCCGAGAAGGCGTGCCTTCGCAACCCGAGAGGAAGCTACAGGGGGAATATGAAGAGGTTTCTGGTCCCGAGCCTGCGCTGCGTCTCCTGCACCGGCAGGCGCCTGACTCTGCAGGTAACGCACGAGAGTGCCGTGGAGGTGCGGACTGGTTGCCTCACCTGTGCGGACTGTGGAAGCGTGTTCGAGATCCGCGACGGAATCCTGGACGTCCTCGATCCCTTGGACGACGTGATCCGAAAGGAGATCCATGGATGGATCGAGCTCGCAGGGCCTCTCGAGGAGCACCTGGTTTCCCAAATGGCAGCCTTGCCCTACTTCCCCCAGGGGCCCTGGCCTCACACGGCTCCCGATTTCTTCCAGATCTTCGAAATCGTCGATCTCGCGGGGAAGAGCGTGGTAGACATCGGGGCGGGACGCACGTGGTCCTCGCGATTTCTCGCAACTATCGGACGGGCGGGGGAGGTCGTCGCAGTCGACGTACTCAAGACCCGTTTCCTCGGCCTCGAGACGGCGGAGATCTTCTTTCACGACGACGGGAGCCACTTCGAGAGGATCGCCGGAGACATCCACAACATCCCCCTCGTCGAGGGGTGGGCGGACGTGGTCTTCAGCTGCGCCGCCATCCACCACTCCTCGGGGATCGAAGCCCTGTTCCGGGAGATCTGGCGGATCCTGAAGCCGGGCGGACTCTTCGTCTTCGTCTCGGAACCCTCCAAGAAGGCGTCGATCAAGGAAAGGCAGCCAGTCAACGCGGAGACGGCTCACGGGATCAACGAGCACATCTACTCGTTCGACGAGTACATGTCCGCGCTCCGCGCGACCGGGTTCCAGCCGCGCCAGCTCTCGCCGAGGTCCATTCGCTACCGGCTCCTCTACCCGGATGCCGAGTTCCGTGAGGGCATTCCGCCCTGGCTCTGGCGATTCGGCAGGACTGAGGTTGGTCGCCGAATCGTCCCGTGGCTGCTGGGCGGCCGCCTTACCGGACCGATCCTCTACCGCGTAGCGAACCTCCCGCTCTCCGTCATCGCGAAACGCCCTGGCGCCTGAACCGAGTGCCGGGGACGCCGCGACGTCCGCGGCTTTCGGAGAACCTCACGGGCCCGCGTCCGGCAACGGTGCGGGGTCGGTCTCCAGGGTCGGCCCAGGGTCGGAAAGGGCGACCTGCCCGTGGCCGCCGCTCGTTGTACCGCGGCAACCGGCCTCGGCTGCTCTACGCCCTCACCGGAAGTACCCGTTGACGTCCACGATCAGGTGAACCGCCGCCGCCGCGGTGTTCGTCGCTGCGATCGTCCCGAGGCCATCCGTCGAGAGCCGCATCAGAGTCACGCTCGCACGCGTCCGACCCACGGCGAAGCTCAGCGTCGACGACAGCGTGGTCAACTGGTCGCCCGGAGTGACCTTGACGTCTCCCGCAGCGCCCGCTTGAGTCACGGTCACGTTTATCGACACGGCCTTCGCGTCGGAGGGGATTCCGCACTTCCCCGCCATCTGAAAGATGCGGCGTTCACCTGCCGAGAGGGCGGGCGCGGCGGCCGTCGGTCCGGACGACTCCCGGGTATCGAAGACGCGGCAAGGAGTGAGGGTGAAGAGCGAGCTCCCGACCGGAGCCGTCTGCGAAAGGAGCCCCGTCCTTCCGGGCCCACGACGGAACATCGGCCACGGCGAAACTCCCGGGATCGCTGCTGCCGGGAGCTCCCAGACGTAGAGGCGTCCCTGATCGAAAGCGCCGTTGGCCGAACCGATCGCCACCTCCAGACGTCCGTTACCGTCAAGATCCTTGACGGTGGCGGTGCCCCCAACCGAGAAGAGAGTGCGGAATCTCAGTTGCTGCGTATCGCCCGGGTATTTGAAGACAGATCCGTTGCCCGAGAACGCCACGACATCCCACCCGATCGGGACGAGAACCTCGGGAGCGCCGTCCCCGTTGAGATCGGCCGCCACGGGCGACCCGCTCATGCCGCCGTTGACGCCGCTCTCGTTGAGCGGCTGGACCGGCCAGCCCGCGAGGAGAGTCCCGTTGGCTTTCCATGCGTAGAGCTTTCCGTCTTCGCACGAGACGATCACCTCGGGAAGACCGTTTCCGTCCAGGTCCGCGAGAGCGGGCGACGGCCAGACGAACGCACCGGTCGAGACGGGCCAGCCTGTGACGTCCGTCGCGTCATGATGCATCGCGTAGACCCTGCGTCCGGCGATCGTTGCCGGCTCATGGCCCGTCCCCACAACGATCTCGAGGTCTCCGTCTCCGTCGAGATCCCCCAGGGCGGGAGACGAATCGATGTGGAGATCGAAGACCCGGGGCCAGCCTGGCTTCACGGCTCCTGTGCGGGTCAGAACCCACATGATCCCGCCACCGTCCACCGTTGGCAGGCCCGGCGGGAAGCCCGCATGCGTGTACGCGCTGATCACGATCTCGGGCTCGCCGTCCCTGTCGAGGTCGCCTATGGCTGCGGAGGACCACGTGCCGTCGTACAGAAAGAACGGCCATGCTCCAGCCACGGCCTGACCGTCGTACCGAAGTGCGTACAAGTACTGGTCGAAGCTCCCAACGACGATGTCGAGCTTCCCGTCGAGGTCGAGGTCGACGAGCGCCGGAGTCGCGAAGACCCCGTCCGGGTGACCGTTCGGTCCGAGGTTCAGGTCCTTCGTCACGAACGGCCATCCCGCCATGACCTGCCCGTTCCGGCGGAAGGCGTAGATGCCTCCGTCGTTGGTGAGGTCCTGCCAACCCACGCCCACGACGACTTCGTTAAAGCCGTCCCCGTCAATGTCGCCGATGGCCGGGCTCGAGTTCACCTCACCGGTCACGGTCACGGGCCAGCCCGGGACAAGGGTCCCGTTCGGGTTGAAGGCGTAGACCTTCTTTCCCACCGTTCCGACGACGATCTCCAGGTCGACGTCGTCATCCAGGTTTCCGACGCCCGGAGACGACCGGTCGACGAGGAGCCCTGTCGCCTGCGGCCACCCGGCCTTGGGCGGAACGAGCTCGGCTGAAAGGCGAAGCGAGGCGATCACCGAGGCCGTCGCGAGGACCAGGAGAAGGGACTTCTTCATGGCACCACCCTGCACCGTTCCAGCACCTGTCCGTTCCGCTTCGGGTCACCCACACCGCCCCGCGGGCCGGAGTGGGTTCGGGGCGATATGTCCCTGCAGCGCGGGGGTCGCGTCCGCTACTGGAAATACCCGTTGACGTCGATCAGGAGGTGGTACGTCCACGTCTGCGTGAAGGGGGCTCCGGCAGCGTCGATCTGAATGTCAGGGTCGGTTCCGGGGTTCACCGTCCCGAGCGGCACGATCGCCCCGTTTGCGACGGTCTCTCCGGCGTAGTAGTTCGACGTCGACTGCGCGGGGAAGGTCCCCGGATAGGGGGCCACGCGGAGGTCACCCTGGGATGCCTGCGGTTCGGTCACCGTCAGGTTCACCGATACGGCCGCTGCCGTGCTGGGAACGCCGCAGAAACCCCTCATCCGGAAACTCCGGGGAGTGGCCGTCAGCATGATTCCGCCGTTCGTACCCCCTGCAGACGGCAGCCCTGTCCGCGTGTCATACACGCGGCACGGCGTGACCGCGTAGTACTGGTAAGGGCCGGACTGGGCCTCGGCGAGGCCGGAAGAGAGGGCGACCGCCGCGAGAGCTCCGAGGCCAAGGGTGCGCGCGAGGGTAATGAGGTTCTTCATGGTCGCCTCCTTCTGAGGGCAAGAGGGGATTCTCATTGCAGATAACCGTTCACGTCAATGAGGACATGCGCCGTGCCGGTAGAGTCGTTCTTCACCGTGACCGTACCACTCCCCGAGGAGCTGAGCATCAGGATCGCGTTGTTGGCCCGGGTACGGCCAGCGTCGAACGCCAGGGCCGACGCCGCGGAGGGGGTCCCGTCTCCCGGAAAGGCGCGGAACGAGCCGGCGGCGGCGGGCTGGGTGACGGTGAGGTTCACGGAAACCGCGGTGGCCCCGGCGGGAACGCCGCACCGCCCCGCCACGACGAAGACCCTCTCGGCCCCGGGCGCGAGCGCGGGCCCCCCGTAGGGCCCGGAGGCGCTCCGGGTGTCGACGACCCGGCACGGCGTCAGCGTGTGGAGCCCCGCCGCCGGGGATGCCGCGGAGACGGCCGGCCTCCACCCGAGCTGGATCACCTCGAAGTCGCCTGCGACGAGGTCGTCGAACGCGGGGTTGAGGACCCCGTTGTCCCAGCGGGTGTCGTACGCCCCCTGGACGTACATGTCGCTCCCGTTGTCGGCCACGATGAGGCCGTAGGTCTTCATCGCTTGGAAGATGCGCTGGACATACGCCGGGTAACCGGAGATGTCCTTCGACGCCTTCAACCGTAGGCGGGTCCCCATCGGCGGGGCGCCAGCGGTGTCTCCGGCCTCGTGCGAGGCGGGCCAGACGTAGCCGTTCGTGGCCCTCGTCGTCACGCGGAACGCGTGACGGATGGGGTCCGTCCCGAACGCCTCGTCGTAGCGGACGAGGCCGGGCAGTACGGCGAGGCCCGCGGCGTCCGCGCTCGTCCAGGTCTCGGGCCGGCGCTGGTTCGAATCGAGGAGGAAGACCGCCCCGGAGCCGGCCCGCCACGTGCAGGACGGCGAGCCGGCGGGAAGGCACCGGGTGTTCCAGGTCTCGAAGAGGAACCGGTTGTCGCGGTCGACGATGAGCATGTGCTTGTCGCCGCCGACGCCGGAGTTGCCCGCGTAGCCCCCCTCGATCCACTTCGTCTGGGTCTTCGCCGCCACGGGAATCGGATAGCCGGCGGGGCGGCCCGGCGCGCCGTAGTCGCTCTCGTCGTCGTAGTCGAACACCATCGGCTCGAGTGGCTCCCCGCCGTCGACGGTCATGTAGACCATGCCGTAGATCCCGGGAGGTGCATCTTCGTCGTCGCCACCGAAGTCGGGGTGGAGGCCGCGCGTCGGACCGATGAACTGTATGAGCGACGCGCTGGCCGGGTCGACCGGCGCGGCGCTGACGTCGACGTTCCACCAGTTGTCCGGCGGGAAGAGCTGCGGCAGGGCTCCGCCACGCACCGGCTGGCCCGCCGCCGGCAGGGCGAAGAGCGTCAGAAGCGGGGCCGCGAGGGCCACGCTACGGCGCCAGGAGGTAGTAGCCCGACACATCGAGGATGAAGTGGACGCTGCCGGCCGAGACGTTCTGGACCTTCAGTGTCGCCGTCCCGTCGGTCGCGAGGCGAACGATGCCGTTGTTGGCTCGTGTCTTTCCCGCCGCGTAGAAGATCGAGCTGGCGGGCGGATTGGGGCTGATGCCGTTCCCCGGGAAGAGGCGCAGCTCGCCCGTGGCGCCCGAGCCGGTGACCGTGACGTTGACGGTGAGGGAGATCGCCGCTTCGGGAACGCCGCACCGGCCGCTCACGTCGAACGTCCGGGT
>CALBDV010000490.1 GCA_937927565.1 uncultured Holophagales bacterium | reverse complement strand
CGGGCCGTCCGGTTCCCCGTATCGCCAGTGAGGACCTGATGCGCGACAGGGACCGTCTCCGGCAGGCTCACGACCGCTCGAGCGGACATCGACCCGCTGATCGTCATTGAACGACACCCGCACTGAACGTGTGCTGCCCCTTCAACGACCAGCGAACACGATTCCGGCGTCAAGGAGGCGCCGCCATCGCCCCCGCGAAAACGCCTCGCCTGTCGCCCGAGACGCCCCCCGCTTGCGGCACCCTTCTCGTGGCCTCTCGTCTCCCGACAGCACCTGCTACTTGAAGACCAGTCTCCATGCACGCGGCAGGGTGTTCTTCACGATCTTCTGCTTGAGCCTGTTCTGCTTGAGCACGCACTTGAGTGGGTTGACCTTCACCTCGACCAGACACGAATTGCACGACACACACTCTGCTCTGTCGCCTCCCGTGCCTTCGAGCCAGCGGTTCGGCAAGTGGGGCTCACTGACGAGAGGCCGGCTGAGCGAGAGGAAGTCCGCCTTCCCTCTGATCAGGATCTGCTCCATCGCCTCGATGTCTCTGTGGCCTCCGACGACGATCACCGGGATGTTCAGATCGAGCTCTCCGGCACACTCCACGAAGTAGGACTGCTTCTCCGGGCTGTTGATCCGCGTTCGCGCTTCCGGAATGGGGAGCGGCAGGAAGCCCAGCTCTTCTTCACTCCGAACCAGACAGTCCCACATTCCGCCGCTGACTTCTATGGCGTCAAACCCCAGGGCGGACACCTGCGCGGCGACTTCCGGGAAGGATCGTCCGTCAATGCCACCCTCGACATGATCGGTGCAGTTCATCTTGATCAGTATCGGGAATGTACCGACGCTCCTCCTTGCCTCGACCATGATCTCTCTCAGGATCGCGAGGCGCTTCTCGATCGCTCCCCCGTACTCGTCGTTGCGCCGGTTGGTATAGGGAGAGAGGAAGGAACTCAGCAGATACCCGTGCGCCGCATGAAGCTGCACTCCGTCGTAGCCCGCCTTCCTGACTCTCACTATCGCGTCCACGTAGCTACCGACGATGCTCTGGATCTCCTTCACCGTCAGCTCTCTGCCGCGCTTCTTCAGGACCGGAGAGGGCACGGCCGAGGGGCCTACGCACTCCGCCAGCACGTTGTCGTGCGGCACTTGTCTACCCGTGTGGCTCAGCTGCGCGATGATCCTGCAGTTCGTCCCGGCGCCGTGAACGA
This sequence comes from uncultured Holophagales bacterium, assembly GCA_937927565.1. Lineage (GTDB taxonomy): Bacteria > Acidobacteriota > Thermoanaerobaculia > UBA5066 > UBA5066 > UBA5066. The sequence goes on along the minus strand of CALBDV010000490.1, from coordinate 9,204 downwards.
CATCCGCGATTCGGGAGATCTCGGCAATGTGCGCATCTTCATAGACGCAGATCTGCCGATCGTCCAACTGCCCGTCACGCCTCACCGCCATGTGACCCGTGATGATGGCTCCCACACCACCGTTCGCGAGGTTTCGGTAGAGGTCGAGAATCGCGGGTGTGACCTCGCCCCTCTCCGTCATTCCACACTCGTAGGTCGCAGAGCGAATGAGGCGGTTCTTGACCGCCAGGTCGCCGAGCCGGCCCTCCGAGAACACCCTATAGTCGTCCCGTCTCATTTCTCCTCCCGCTCTCTGTCGGCTCGTCGTGACCTGCTGCGCGCCCTCAGCGCGACGGTTCGCCCGTACACCCCGGACTGTGGACACCGGGGGAAGACTCCTCGGTCGCCAACGGGCCGTGAGGACGGCGCCCGTTCGCGGTGTCTGAGTGAGGAGTCCGCCTGCAGCGCGGGCGTGACGCCCGCGCGCCGATCGGGTGACCACGGTTCCGTCTGGTCACCCTCGGCTACGCGCCGTACTCGTACCGCCGGTGGAACTCCCGGATCTCCGCAAGGAACAGCGTCTCCTTTCCCTGCGCGCCTCTGGCCTGGGAAAGGAACGCCGTGTCGACAACGACGTTGCGCGTCCCGAACTTGACGGCGCTGCTGGTCGCGAGGAGGCTGTCGTACTCGTCCATCGTCAGCTCGTATCTCCGGTCGAGGTGCTCTCCCATGCGCAGCGACCGCACACGCTCCTGCCCCTCCTTCGTAGCGACGCCACTGAAGAACTCGGAGCAGCAACCCGATCCGTAGGAGTAGCAGCCGATTCTCGCCGGGACCTCGAAATCGCCGTTCTCGATGGTGCTCATGAGCGACAGCATGGTGGTCGCGCCCATGATGTTCCCCACCCGCTGGCAGCGCCTCAGCCCCGGACCCAGCCGACGCTCGAAATCGGCCTCGATCTCCTTCGGCGCCGCCTTGACCGTCTTGCGCATCATGTCGCGGTGCGCTCCCTTGATCATCCCCCCGAACGGCGTATGCATGGCGAGATAGCGGAAGGTCGTCGTGAACTCGGCCCCGTCGACGCGCTTCTGGTATTCCCGAAACGCCCCCTCGAAGCAGTCGAGGTAGGACAGCAACGACAGATCCGCATCCCCGGCCTCGCTGTCGGGAACGGGCCGGCAGGTGTCCATGACCTCGTATCCGTAGTAGCCGCTCGCCCCGACGTCGATCTGGAACACCTGCGGCGCGTCCCCGACGATCATCGCCACCGCCCCCGCCCCCGCGGTCGGCTCGAAGAACGACCAGTCCTCCGACAGCCCGTCGCCACCCTCGACCGTCATGAAGCGGGCGATGTCGGTGGCGATGACGAGGACCTTCGCCCCCGGTGACGTCTGGGAGAGGACGAAGTTGACCGCCATCTGCAGCCCGGCCACGCCGGAGTAGCAGGCGTTCTTCAGCTCGAACAGACGGCAGTTGCGGCTCAGCCCGAGGAGCTGGTGAAAGTAGGTGCTCATCGACTTGCCGAAATCGAAGGCCGATTCCGTGCACGTGATCACCATCTCGATCCGGTCCCGCTCCTCCGGCGTCATCGCGTCGATCAACGGCTTCGCCGCGTTCACGCCGAACGTGATCGGATCCTCGCACGGGAGCGTCACCGTCTTCTCGCTCATCAACAGGTTCGCGATGCGCGCCGTGTCGAGGCCGCGGTGCTGCGCGAGCTTCGCGACGTCGATGAACGCGGTGCCCGCGAACATGTTCATGGCCTCGATTCCCACACTCATACCGGTCTCCTTCAGAATCGCGTCCCCCGGGTCGTTCCCACGCCGTCAGGAGAAGACGAACAGCTTCGCGAGATTCTGTCCGCCCCTCATTCGAAACGACGCGAACGACTCCTTGTCCGAGAACTGCAGGTAGATGTTCTCTCGCAGCAGCTGGGCCATCGGCCGGCCGGGCTGCTGCCCGTAAGAATGACCCGGGAAGATCCGCGTTCGGGGGGCGACGCACGCACGCAGACGCGCGAGGCTCGCGAACATCTCGTACGCGGCCGCGGTATCCGGGCAGATGCCGCACCCCTCGGCAAACAGGACGTCCCCGGTGAAGAGGTTCGCGCCGATCGCGTAGCAGGCACTTCCCGGCGTGTGGCCCGGCGTGAGGATCGCCTCGATCCGCATCCGCCCGACCTGCCACGCGCCGGCACCGATTCCGCGCAGCCGCGGAGCGCGGAAGCCGGACGTATCGATCTCCACATCCGACATCCAGATCGGACAGCCGTGCTTCTCCGACAGCGGCCGGCTGAGGTGAACGTGGTCGTGATGCGAATGCGTCACGAGGATTCCGTCCAGTGTCGCCTCCGCGCTCACGAGGGCCGCCTCGACCTTCTCGATCTGCCAGGCCGGGTCGACGATCACCGCGCGCCGGCTCAGGGGATCGACGACCAGGTAGCTGTAGTTCTTCATCGCGTGCCGGCGCACATCCAGGACGGTGACGGCCGGAACGGGCTCCGAGCACGCGGCGGCCGCAGCCGGCTCGCTCATTCGAGCGGTCCTCCAGAGAGGCTGAGCAGCCGGCCTCCCGCAGGCTTCCGCATTCCCAGCCCGCGATCGCTCCCGGCAACGGGCTCGGCGAGCGGCCTGACGCAGAGGTTCTTCAGCCGGATCAGCACCTCCCCGCTTCCGCCGACGATGCTGACGTGGAACTTCATGACGCCGCCGCGTTGCTGCGCGCGCTCGTCGGCGCGCTCCCCGTACGCATAGCACTCCTGCGGGCACGGCTTGAGGATCTCGATCTCGTCGAGTGCGAACGGCAAGAGCGGTACCGTGGCGTCCCCGCGATCCATCAGCCCCCCGACCGTCTGCAGCGCTCCGTCGATCAGGCTCGGGTGCAGGAGGAAGTCGCTGAACTCTCCCCTGAGCCGATCTGGAATTGCGAGCCTGGCGAGGACGAACCGGTCATGGATCCAGATCTTCTGAATCGTCCGGAACGACGGCCCATAGTGCAGCCCAAGCGCATCGCAGCGACCGTACCAGGCCGCACCGTCTTCGGCGACCGAGCTCTCGACCTTCAGCGCCTCGAGGGCGATGCGCTCGCCGCCGTCTGTCCGCTCAGCCGGCCGGCTGCCGAACGCCAGCCTTCCTTCCGAATGCACGACCGCCTCGTTCTCTTCGTCGAAGGAGACGATCGCGAACTCGACCTCGGCTCCCGCACGCCGCAACACCGTGCGGAGCGACTGCGCGCCGGTTTGGAAGCTCAGAGGCCGGATCCAGACGACGTCCCTGATGCTCCGGACTCTCTCCTCGCTCGCCAGGCTCGCGGCGACGTACGCCATCTCCAGGAAACCGGCTCCCGGGAACATCCTCTCCTCGCGCACCTGATGGTCGACCGCATAGAACGCGGTATCCGGCAGCGACGAGCTGAACCGGACCTCGTCGAGCGTGGAGCAGTTGCGGGAGACCAGAGGATGCAGGCGGGCGGCGGAGGCCGCCGTCCTCTCCGAGTTCGGGACGTCCGATACCCAGAACCTCTCCCGGGAGAACGGGTACGTCGGAGCGGCCACGCGCCGCGGCTTCGCGCCGGAATAGAGGCTCTCCCACTCCACCGGTTCGCCCGCGACCCACTTCGACGCGAGCTCGTCCAGGCTCTGCTCCCCCACGCCGGTCTTGACGAGCCTCAGCGCCCGTCTCGATTCGCGCCGTGGTCCCAGGCTGCCGCGGTAGGCGCCGGGCGCGGACCCCCGCCTCAGCCACTGGCCGAGCCGGCTGACGAGATCGTCGAGGCCGCTGGCGACGATCGCCACTCTCTCGTCCATCGCCTCTCTGGCCACTTGGAGCGTGTAGCAGAGGCCGGCGAGGTCGGGGCGCTCCTCGCCGGCGAGGTGCGTCAGCAGATCCTCGGCATATTCGCGAAGCCGACTCTCGTCCCTCGCCGACAGCAGGAAGAGGTACCCAGAGCCCTCCTCCCGATCGGTCGAAGCGCGGTCCTCTTCGTATTCCTCCACGACGACGCACGCGTTCACCCCTCCGGCGCCGAAGGAATTGACGAGCGCGCGCCGCGGGTGATCGGGCGTCGCCGGCCATGGGGAGAGCCCGTGCTGCAGAAAGAACGGGGAATCCTGGAAGTCGATGTTGGGGTTCGGCTCTTCGGAATGAAGCGTGGGGACGAGCTGTCCATGCTCGATCTGGAGAAGGACCTTCGTCAGTCCCGCGATCCCCGCCGCCGACTCGGAATGCCCGATGTTCGCCTTGACGGACCCAATCGGGCAGTACTGCCTTTTCGACGTTCCGCTCCGGAAGGCCTGCGTGAGCGCGGCGACCTCGATGCCGTCGCCCAGCGCCGTCCCCGTTCCGTGGCCCTCGACGTAGCTGATCGTCTCGGGGTCGATGGCCGCCTTCCGGAGCGCCTCACGGATCAGGTTCGCCTGCGCGTTCGGATTCGGGGCCGAGTAGCCGTTCGAGCGGCCGCTGTGGTCGCAGGCGCTCGAGCGGATCACGCCGTAGATCCGGTCCCGATCCTCGATCGCCTGGCTCAGGGGCTTGAGGACCACCGTCCCGACGCCCTCCCCGGGTACGAAGCCCTCGCCGCCGGCTCCGTAGCTGCGGCATTTCCCGTCCAGAGAGACCATGCGCCGCAGGCACAGCGACTGGTACTTCGCCGGATGCAGGTACAGGTTCACGCCGCCGGCGATCGCGACCTGGCACTCGCGGTTCCGCAGGCTCTCGCAGGCGAGGTGGATCGCCACCAGCGACGACGAGCAGGCCGTGTCGATCGGCAGGCTGGGGCCGTTGAAGTCGAAGAAGTACGAGACCCGGTTCGCAATCGACCACGGCATCGCGACGGGAGCCACGAAGCTCCCGCGCATTCGCTCTTCCGGCGCCCACAGGTGATAGGAGTTCGTCGTGACGCCGACGAAGACCCCCACGTCCGCGCTCCCGTTCTTCGGGAACCGCTCGCGGAGACGGCTCCTCGTGTATCCGGCGTCCTCGATGGCGGTCCAGACGGACTGCAGGAACAGCCGCTCCTGCGGATCCATCATCCGGGCTTCCGCAATCGGTATCCTGAAGAACTGAGGATCGAACTCGTCGTAGCCGTCCAGGAGCCCGCCCCATTTGCAGTAGATCATTCCTTCCGCTGCAGCGTTCGGATCCGGATCGTAGAACTCCTCGTAGTCCCAGCGATTCCGCGGCACGACATCGATCAGCTCTCTCCCGTCTCTCAGGTTCTCCCAGTAGGCGTACGGGGTCGGGGAATGCGGGTAGCGCCCGTGCACGCCGATGATCGCAATCCCCTCGACCGGCTCCCGCTCTCTGGCCGACGCGCCATCCCCCGGCGTCTCCTCGATGCGGGTGGCCCGTTCGTCTACGGGCGCCGTCGCGCCGCCAGCCGGACGGAGAGGGTCAAACAGCCGCTGCAGCGCCTCTCCCGCCTCCCGGACGAGATACGCCGCCAGCGCCTCGACCGTCTCGTGCTGGTAGAGCAGGGTCTTCGGAAGCGCGCCCAGATCGCGCTCCAGCGCGGCATTGATCCCGTTGATCATTACCGAGTCGATGCCGAGCGATTCCAACGGGTCAGACGATGCGATCCGACCGGCGTCGAGCTTGATCTCCTCGCCGATCAGCTCCTTGAGGTACGCCTCCGTCCTGGCCACGAGGGCCGGGGCGTCCGGCTCCCGTCGCGGCGCGGGGACCCGCCGATCCTCCCTCGTCCGCTGCCGTCCCGCGAGAGCCGTGATGCGCGCCTCGGCGCCGTAGAGGACGACCGTCTGCACGGAATCGGATCCGAGGGCCTCTTCCCAGGCGCGAAGCCCTTCGTCCGTCGGCATCGGAGAGATCCCCGTCTCTCGCTCCAGGGCGGTGCGCTCGGCCTCGGCGATTCGCATGCCGCCCTCTTCCCAGAGAGGCCAGCTGATCGAGAGCGTCCGGCCGGACCGCATCTGCGCCCGCCTCAGCGCTTCGCGGCTCTCCGCGAAGAAGTCGAGGAACCGGCTTCCGTACGCGTAGTCGCACTGGCCGACGTTCCCCATGACGCCGGCGACGGACGAGAAGAGCGCGAGGAAGTCGAGCGACTCCCCCTTCGTCGCCAGATCGATGTTGATCGTGCCGAAGACCTTCGGCGCGAGGACCTCGTCCATCTGCGTGGCGGTCTTCCGGACGATGAAGGCGTCGCGAATCACGCCGGCGGCGTGAATGACGCCGTGGATCTCCGAGAAGCGCCGCTTCGCCTCACGGACCACCTCCTCCATGTCCTCGAGACGGGTCACATCGGCCTGAAGGGCCAGGACCTCGGCACCGAGGCCTTCCAGCCGAGCGAGGTGCGTCTCCCGCGTCGCGTCCGGCGCCGAGCGACCGACGAGGACGACTTTCGCCCGGTAGTTCCTCGCGAGGTATTCCGCGAAGATCGTCCCCAGCCCACCCAGGCCTCCCGTGATCAGATACACGCCCTGCTGTCTCAGCGGGAGCGTGGACGGCCCGCGCGTCTCCTTCCGGATCAGCAGTTCACGGACGAACCGACCCTCGCCGCGGTAGCGGACTTCCTCCGCGGACCACTCCCGATCGCGGAGCTCGCCGAGGAGGAGGCCTGCCACCTCGGCGAGCGGTCTCCCGCCGTCCAGGTCGACGACTTTCGAGAAGCACGTCGGATCCTCCAGCGCGACGGTCCGGCAGAAGCCGCTCATCGCCGCCGCCAGGGGAGGCGTGGCCGGGCCACCGGAGAAGGCCGACACGATCCTCGGCGACGGGCGGCGCGCGACGCTCGACAGCGCTTTCCAGAGACGAGCGAGCGCGTACGGCCCCTGGCTCAGCTCCGTGGCGACCTCCTGTCGCACCTCGAGGTTGCAGCTCCCGGACGCCTGGTGAAGGATCACGCCGGGCAGCTGGCCCCGGCTGTCCAGAGCCGCCACGAGCTGGTGGAACTGCTCGTCGCTGGCGGGATCGAGCACGTAGGTGTTCGGGGCGGCGTCACCGAACGCCTTCCCCGGCTTCACCAGGACGACGGCGCCGCCAGCGGGACCGCCCCGCAGCTGCTCGCGCAGCTCCGCGCACAGCTCCTCCGATCCGTTCAGGATCAGGATCGAACCGCTCGCGGACGGCAGATCGTCCTGCGCCGGGAGCTCCTTCTTCGACCACCGTACGCCGTAGCAGATCCGCCGCCCGCGCTCCGGCCGCTCAGGTGCCACCACCGGCATCGGCTCCGGCGGGCTCGCGGGCAACCGGCGCGGCGCGGGGAGCTCCTGCGGAATCCAGCACCGCTCCTTCGCGAACGGGTACGTCGGGAGCGAGGTCCTTCGCGGCCGTACCTGCCGGGGCATGACGGACCAGTCGACGTCCGCGCCCAGCACCCAGAGCGCGGCCACCTGCTCCAGCTCCCGACCTGCGAGCAGCGCTTCGATGAACGCCCGGCCCGCGGCCCCCCTGACCAGGCTGCCCGCGCTCTTCTGGACCTCCCTTCGGTTGCCGTAGAAGACCCCTTCTCCTTCGGGGGCGGCGTTGCCGGAAAGCCGGACGATCGACTCCCCGAGACGGACCCTGAGCTCTTCGACGCTCGAGGCGACGATCGCGAGCCGCGCGTCCATCGCCGTCCGGCCCACCTGAGACGTGTGCGCCAGGTCCGCCAGCGAGAGATCCGCGAAGGTCTCCACGAACCGGGCCACTCGTTCCGCATACCGGCACAGGGCTTCCTGCGTCTTCGCGGAAAGGAGGACGACGTCCGGCCCCGCCGCGCCCGCCGTCCTCGCCTCCTGCACGCCGACGTACTCCTCCAGGATCAGATGCGCGTTCGACCCGCCCGCGCCGAACGAGCTCACGCCGATCCGCCTCGGCTGCGCGCCCTCACGCTTCCACTCCACGAGCTCCCGCTGCACGTAGAACGGCGAATCGGCGAAGTCGATGTGCGGGTTCAGCGGATCGGCGTGTATCGAAGGAACCAGCTGCCCGTACCGGATCTGCAGCAGCGACTTCGTGACCGCGGCGATTCCCGCGGCCGACTCGAGGTGTCCGATGTTCGACTTCACCGATCCGATCGGACAGAACTGCCTCTCTTCGGTGACGCCGCCGAACGCCTGAACCAGCCCGGCAATCTCGATCGGGTCGCCGAGCGAGGTCCCCGTTCCGTGGGTCTCGACGTAGCTCAGCGTTCGCGGATCGACCCCCCCCTTGGCGAGGGCCTCGGCGATCAGGTCGCCCTGCGCGTTCGGGTTCGGAACCGAATAGCCGTTGGTCTTCCCGCCGTGGTTGACCGCACTCGACTTGACGACGGCGTAGATCTGGTCGCCGTCACGGAGAGCGTGCTCCACCGGCTTCAGCAGGACCGCACCGACCCCCTCTCCCGGCACGTATCCGTCGCCGCCCGCGCCGAAGCTCCGGCACTTTCCGTCCGTCGCCGCAAAGCGCCCCTGGCTGAGGGTCAGGTACTTGTACGGGTGAATCGAGACGTTGACCCCGCCTGCGATCGCCGCCTCGATCTCCCCGCTTCGCAACGCCTCGCACGCCAGGTGGATCGCCGTCAGCGAGGAAGAGCACATCGAGTCCACGGCGATGCTCGGACCGTGGAAGTCGAAGAAGTACGAGACCCGGTTCGCGACGGAGGCATGCGACGAGGTCGGCAGGGAGGCGTTCCCTCGGAGGACGGATTCCGCCCCGTAGAGCTGGTACTGCCCCCACATGACGCCGACGTAGACGCCGACCCGGCGTCCCGAGAGGCTTTCCCTGCTGTACCCCGCGTCCTCGATCGTCTCCCACGCCGTCTCGAGGAAGAGCCGTTCCTGCGGGTCGATCAACGAGGCTTCCTTCGGCGAGATGTTGAAGAACAGCGGGTCGAACTTGTCGACGTCGTCGATGAAGCCGCCCCACTTGCTATAGCTCTTTCCGGCCCGGCCAGGTACGGGATCGAAGGACGCTCCGATGTCCCATCGCTCTGGCGGCACCTCGGTGATGCAATCGCGCCCTTCCTGCAGGTTTCGCCAGAACTCGAGGAGGTTCGCGGCCTGGGGATACCGGCCGGCGAGCCCGACGATGGCGATCTTCTGCCGGTCGCCCGTGGCAATGCGGCGGGATCGGCGGCTCCGGCTCGCTCGGACCGGCTGCGGCGGCGCGGGCGCCGGCCGACCCGCATCCGCCGCTCGGGGCGCTTCACTCGAGCTCCCGATCTCCCGCTGTACGGCGACCGGGTGGGCTTTGAGGAAGTGCCCGGAGAGCGCGGCGACGGTCTGGTGCTCGAACAGCAGCGTCTTCGAGA
>CALBDV010000489.1 GCA_937927565.1 uncultured Holophagales bacterium | reverse complement strand
TGCCGCTCCCGAAGCCGTTCCTCGTCCTGGCGACGCAGAACCCGATCGAGCAGGAAGGGACCTACCCGCTTCCGGAGGCGCAGATCGACCGCTTCCTGATGAAGCTCAGGGTCGGCTACCCGACGAAGGCCGAGGAGCGGCAGATCCTCGACCGGATGGGGGATGCCACCGAGACGTCCGCGTCCGCCTCGGTGCACGCGGTCCTCACGCCGACCCAGATCGAGGGGCTCCAGAAGCTCGTCCGCGAGCTCTATGCCGACGAGCGGATCAAGGGCTACCTCGTCGAGCTCGTCGCGGCGACCCGCGAGCCGCGGGCTTACGGTCTGCCCGAGCTCGCCGACTTCGTCCAGTACGGCGCTTCTCCGCGCGCCACGCTGGCGCTCCTCTCGACCGCCCGGGCCCACGCCTTCCTCCAGGGCCGCGGGTACGTCATTCCCGAGGACGTGAAGGAAGTCGCCCCGGACGTCCTGCGCCACCGGGTCCTCCTCTCGTACGAGGCCGAGGCGGAGAACGTCTCGAGCGACCAGGTCGTCTCCCGCATCCTCGAGCGGATCGAAGTTCCTTAAGGGGTCCTTCCGCCATGCTTCCCCGCGAGATCGTCAAGAAGATCCAGAGGATCCGGATCACGACGAACCGGCTCGTCGACGCCGGGCTCGGCGGGGAGTACCACTCCGTCTTCCGCGGACGCGGCATGGAGTTCTCCGAGGTCCGGGCTTACGTCCCGGGCGACGACGTGCGGGCCATCGACTGGAACGTCACGGCCCGGACCGGCGTCCCGCACGTGAAGAAGTTCGTCGAGGAGCGCGACCTGACCGCCCTCCTCGTCGTCGACCTCTCCCGCTCGCAGGACTTCGGCTCGCGCTTCCTGACCAAGCGGGCCCTCATGGCCGAGCTCGCCGGCCTCCTCGCCTTCGCGGCCGTGAAGAACAACGACCGCGTGGGGGCGCTCCTGTTCACCGACCGCCTCGAGCGGTTCATCCCCCCGCGCAAGGGCTTCGACCACGCCCTCGCCATCCTGCGCGACGTCCTCGTCCAGCCGATGAAGGGAACGCGCACCGACCTCGCGCTCGCGCTGAAGACCGGCGCCTCCCTCCTCAAGCAGCGCTCCGTCGTCTTCGTCCTTTCCGACTTCCTGGCGGCCGACTACGAGAAGCCCCTGAAGATCCTGCGCCGCCGGCACGACGTCGTCGCCATGCCGATCACCGACCCGCTGGAGGCGGCGCTCCCCGACCGCGGGCTCGTGCGGCTCCGCGACTCCGAGACCGGCCTGACGCGCGTCTTCGATGCCGGCGACCCCGCCTTCCGCGCCGCGTGGCAGAAGCGCGGCCGGCCCTTTCCCGACCCGGTCGAGGTTTTCCGCGCCTCGGGCGTCGACTCGATCCCGCTCTCGACCGACGCGCCGTACGAGCGCGCGCTCGTCCGCTTCTTCAAGGAGCGCGAGCGGCGGAGGTCGGCGGGCCGATGAGGCGGCTCCGTCTCGCGCCCCTCCTGGTGCCGGCGCTCGTCTCGATCGCCGTGTCTGCCGCGCCCGGAGACCGCCAGGCCGGGCCCCTGCCCGCGACGATCCCGCCGCCGGTCGTCGTCACGTCGACGGCCGACCGGACGACGGTGGCCGTCGGCGAGAGGGTGACGGTCGTCTACTCCGCACGGGTCCCGGAAGGGGCCACGCTGAAGCTCGAGGCCCTCGTCTCCCCCGCCCGGCCCGAAGGACAGTCCGCCACCGCGGGCTTCGTCCTCGATTTCGAGCCGGTGGACCCTCCCGCCGTGGAGAAGGCGAAGGGGAGCGGCCTCGTCGACGTCCGGCAGACGGTGAGGCTCGCCGCCTTCGTCCCGGGCGAGACGCTCGTCCCCGGCCCCGTCTTCTCCTACGAGGGCCCGGACGGGGTGAAGGCCGTCGTCCGCCCGCCCGAGATCACGCTGACCGTCTCCTCGCGCCTGCCGGCCGACCAGGAACCAGAGCAGCTCGCCCCGAAACCCGAGCGGCCGGTGCGCATTCCCGCGCGCAGCCCCTGGTTCTGGGCCTCGATCGCCGGCGCGGTCCTCGCCGTCGCCGCCCTCGTCACCTGGCTCGTGAAACGGCGAAGGAAGAAGGGCACGGCTCTCGAAGAGAGCGCCCCGCCTCCCCCTCCGCCCGACGTCGAGCTGGAGGCCGCGCTCGCGTCCCTCGCCGCCCGGGCCGCGTCGCTGGACGGCGACGCGCGTCCCTTCTACACGGAGCTCACCCACGCGGCGAAGCGCTTCCTCGAGCGCCACCTCGGGCAGCCGGTCCTGGAGTGGACGACGTTCGAGACGGTCCGCCGACTCCGGGAGAGCGGCGCCGAGCCCCCGCACGAGGTGGCGCTCCCGGAGCTTCTGACCGGCGCCGACCGGGTGAAGTTCGGCCGCGCCGAATCGACCCGCGAGGATGCGTCACGCGCGCTCGAGAACGCCCGGCAGCTCCTGGCGTGGGGACGCGTGAGGATGGCCGCGCAGGCGGCAGCCGAGAAGGCGGCAGAGAAAGCCGCTGCGAGGGGGGCCGCGAAACCGGTGGCTCCCACGGCGCGGAGAGCCGCGAGCTCTTCGACGACGGGCCGGGGCACGGGAGCGAGCCGATGAGCCTCCTCGCCTCGCTCTTCCCGCCCGGGCTCTCCTTCCGCGATCCGCTCTTCTTCCTTTTCCTCGTCGCCATCCCGATCGCCATCGCCCTTCGGATCATTCGCGAGCAGCGGGGAGACTCCGCCCTCGTCGTCCCGACGCTCGCCTTCGTGGCACGCGTGAGGCCAGGCTGGCGCGTGAGATTCCGGCACGTCCCGTTCGTCCTGGGCTGCCTCGGCTTCGCCGGTCTCGTCGTCGCCCTCGCCCGCCCGCGCGTCGGCCTCGAACGGACCGAGTCGTGGACCGAGGGCGTCGACATCGTCGTCGCGCTCGACGCCTCGGGCTCGATGGCCGCCGAGGACTTCAAGCCGAAGAACCGGTTCTTCGTCGCCAGGGCCGCCACGCGCACGTTCGTCGAGGGCCGACCGCAGGATCGCCTCGGCCTCATCGCCTTCGCCGGCCGGTCGAGGACGGTCGTCCCGCTGACGACCGACCGCGCGATGCTCCTGACCCGCCTCGCGGAGCTGAAGCTCGGCGACCAGGGGGACGGGACGGCGATCGGCATGGCTCTCGGGAACTCGCTCGCGCGGCTCGGAGCCTCGAAAGCGAAGTCGAAAGTCGTCGTCCTCGTGACCGACGGCGGGAACAACGCGGGAGAGATCGACCCCGACACGGCCGCGAACGTCGCGAAGGGGCTCGGCATCCGGGTCTACACGGTCGGCGTCGGTACGGCCGGAGGCCCCGTGGAGATCCCGGTCCCGGTCCGCGACCCGGAGACGGGGCGCGTCGTCGAGCGGCGGGTCATGGCCCAGGTCGACGTCGACGAGAAGCTTCTGGGCCGGATCGCCGAGACGACGGGCGGACGCTACTTCCGCGCAACCGACCCCGCCGGCCTCGCAGAGACCTACGCCGAGATCGACCGCCTCGAGAAGACCGAGGTGAAGACGACGACCTACACGCGCTGGCGTGAGACGTTCCCCCGCGTCGCCATCCCCGCGGCCGGCGTGCTCGCGCTGGCCGCCGGTCTCGCGCTCTTCGCCTTCCCGGTGACGCCGCGATGAAAGACCTCTTCCTTTCTCCCTTCTGGGTCGGCGCCACGCTCGGTTCCGCGATCCTCGCCCTCGTCGCCGCGTGGTTTTCGGCCCGCCGGGCCCGCAGCCGGCGGGAGGGGCTCGTCGCCCCCGCCTTGGCGGAGAGGGCGGGGCTTCTCTCGCGCGACCGATGGACTCCGCTTGCGGCGGCCCTCGCGGTGATCGTCGTCCTCGGCACCGGATTCGCCCTCGCGCGCCCCCGCTGGGGCCTCGTCACGGAGACGGTGGAGCGCCGCGGCGCCGACGTCGCGATCGTCCTCGACACCTCCGCCTCCATGCGCGCGACCGACGTGACGCCGTCGCGCTTCGTCCTCGCGCGGCAGGCGGCGCTCTCCCTCGTCGAGAAGCTCCCGGGCGACCGCCTCGCCCTCGTCGGGTGCGAAGGGGAAGCGCAGGTCCTCGTACCCCTCACGCTCGACTCCGCCGCCGTGGCTCTCTTCCTCGAGGCTCTCGAGCCGGGAATCGGCACGCTTCCGGGCACCTCGCTCGCGGCCGGGCTCGCCGCGGCCGCCGAGCTGATGCCCCCGGGCACGTCGGCCGGACGGCAGGTCGTCGTCCTCTCCGACGGCGAGGACCTCGAAGGGGGCGTCGACGAAGCGATCGCGAAAGCGAAGGGAGAGGGAATCGTCGTCCACGCCGTCTTCGTCGGGGCCGAGGGGCGTGGCGCGCCCGTCCCGGAGGTCGACCTCTCCGGCAGGCCCAGCGGCTTCAAGTCGGAAGACGGGGCGCCCGTTCTCTCTCGTCCCGACCCCGCGCTCCTGCGACGCCTCGCGGCGGAGACGGGAGGCAGCTACAGCGTCGTCCAGCCCGGCCGGACCGACCTCGACGGCGTCGCCCGCGAGGTCGACAAGGCCGCGCGCCGCCCGCTGTCGGAGTCCGTCGGCACGAACCGCCACGAGCGGTTCCAGATCCCTCTCGGCATCGCCGTCGCCGTTCTCGCGCTGCTCCTCGTCGGACCGCTCGGATTCCTCTTCCGTCGGCCGGGGAAGGCCCGTACGGCGCCGATCACTCTCGTCGCCCTCGTGCTGGCCGGCTATTCGGCTCCGCTCCCCGGGCAGATGGGGCCTCCTGCAGCCGCTCCCGGTCCCGGTCCCGCCGCCCCCTCCCCGTCGACTCCGGCGACCCCTCCCGCGCCGTCCTCCCTGAAGGAACGGATCCTGTCGCGCCCCCCCTTCACGACGGCCCGTGGCGAAGCCATCGCTGGGAAGAAGGCGCTCGAGGAGAAGCGCGTGGACGAGGCCGTCTCGCGCTTCGCGCGGGAAGCGGCCCTCGCCCCGAAGGACCCTTCCGGGACCTACAACCTCGGCACGGCCCTGTCGGCGGCGGGGCGTGGCGAGGAAGCCCTGGCGGCGCTGAAGAAGGCGAAGGGGGCCTCGCGTGGCGACCTCGCCGCCGACGCGTCCTTCAACTCCGGCAACGTCCTCCTCTCGGGCCAGCAGTGGGAGGCCGCTGCGGCCGCCTATCGCGACGCGCTCCGGGCGCGCCCCGGCGAGGCCGACGCGGCCTGGAACTACGAGCTCGCCCTCCGGCGGCTCGACCAGCAGAAGAAGCAGCAACAACAGCAGAAGGGCGGTACGCCACCGCCTCCGAAGAAAGACGATTTCGAGAAGAAGGCGAAGATGAGCCGCGACAAGGCCGAGCAGCTCCTCCAGGCAATCGCCCGAAACGACCTCGAAGAGCAGCGGAAGAAGGTCGCCGAGCAGAAGAAGCAGCGGCGCGCCGGGAGGGACTGGTGAGGCGCGACCCCGCCCGGGCGGCGACGCTCCTCGTCGCCGCCCTCCTGTCGCTCCTGCCCGCTCCTCTTTCCGCGGTACAGGAGGAGCCCGAGGTCCGGGTCCTCGTCGACAACCCCCGGCCCGCCGCCGACGACGTCGTCCGCCTGACCTACTCCTTCACGGGACCAGGCGTCGGAGGGAGCCTCCGGGCGCCGGCCGAGCTGCCGTTGAAGAACCTCGTGGTCGTCGGCGGCCCGAACACCTCGACGCAGATCAGCTTCATCAACGGCCAGCTCTCTCGCCAGGCGAGCCTCACCTGGTTCCTCCGGCCCGCAGGGACCGGTCCGGCAGAGGTGGGCGAGACGACGTTCAAGGTCGGCGACAAGGACGTCAAGGCCGGCGCTTACCTCCTGGAGGTCGGCCCGGCCCGCCGTTCGTCCGGCGCCGGTCCGGGCCCCGCAACCCCCGAGGAGGATCCCTTCGGCAGGACGTCTCCGAGACCCGGAACCCGGCGCGCCGGCGCCGAGCGCGACTTCCCCGCGGAGGAGCCGATCCTCGCCTTCGTGGCGACGCCGAGCAAGGAAGCGTCCTTCGTCGGCGAGGAAGTGACGATCACCTACGAGCTCGTGACCCAGGCCGAAGTCCAGGGAATCGAATACGTCGAGGCACCCCAGTTCCCGGGCCTCTGGGCCGAGGACCTCGAGCGGCCCGAGCGCCCGACACCGCGCCGGGGCACCTGGGAGGGACGCCCGGTCGCCCGCTTCACCGTTCTGAGGAAGGCCGTCTCCGGCCTCACCCCCGGGACGGTGACGATCCCCCCCGCGAAGATCCGGATCGGGGTCCGCGTCGCCATGGACCCCTTCGGCGACCCGTTCGCGATGCTCCGGCCGCGCGTTCTCGAGCGGGAGACGAAGGCGCTGTCCCTGAAGATCCTTCCGATCCCGGGACGTCCCGACTTCAAGGGCCCCGTCGGGCAGTTCGGCGTCACGACGACGGTCGACCGCAGGAGCATCCCCGCCGGCGAGGCGGTCACGCTCAAGGTCCGCCTCGCGGGAAGCGGAAACATCAGGACCGCGACGGACATGCCTCACCTGTCGATACCGGGAGTCAAGGTCTACCCTCCCTCCTCCCGGACCCTCCCCGCCCGCGGGGCGGCGAAAGGGGGGACGAGCGCCGAGTGGGACTTCGTCGTCGTCCCCGTCGACCCCGGAAAGCTCGTGATCCCTCCGGTTTCCTTCGAGGTCTTCGACACCGCCGAGAAGAGGCTCGTCGTGAAGCGCAGCGAGCCGATCACCCTCACGGTCGAAGCCGCCGCTCCGCCGGCCGTCGCGTCCGCGGGACAGGCCGCAGCGGTTCCGGCCGCGGCCGGGAACGGCTCCGAGGCGTCGACCACTCTCCCCGGCGTCCCGCCCACGCCCACTCCCTTCCCCTCGGCCCGCGACCTCGCACGGACCACGATCGCCGTTCCCCTCTGGGCACTCATCACGGTTCCCGGAGTCCTCGTCGCGGCCGCCGGGACGGCCTGGGCCCTCCGGCGCCGGGCTCACGCCCTCGGCTCCGTGGGCGCGCTCCTCGTCGCCGAGCCGGGCGAGACCAAGGAGAGGGCCGTGACGAGGGTCGAACGGGCGGTCCGCGAACACCTCGCCCGCCGGATCGGCGCCTCCGAGACGGCCCCGGTCTCCACCCTCCTGGACGACCTCGCCGACAAGGGCGTTCCCCCCGCGCTCCGGGAAGAGCTCCGACAGCTCCTTTCCCAGGCCGACTTTCTCCGGTTCGCCCCCCAGCTCGGGGACTACGCGGACGAGATCACGCGGCTCCGCGAAAAGGCCCGGGTCGTCCTCGGCAAGGTCCGCGGGGCTGGACACGCCTAGAATCGAGGCGTGACCGTCCCCTCGCGGGTCCTGCCGCAGGCAAAGCTCGCGCGCTTCATGGAGCGCCATCGCCTCCTCGACGAGACGAGCGGCACCGCGCCCGAGCGGTTCCTCATGACGCTCGTGAAGAAGGCGCTCGACTTCGTCCCGGCCGAGGCGGCCGTCCTCCTCCTCGACGACCCCATCGCCAAGGAAGACGACCGTTCCCGCAACGAGCTGACCGTCATCGCCACCGCCGGCGACTTTCGAGAGACGGCCGTCGGTGTGAGCGTCCGCCCCGTCGACGGGATCGCGGGGTTCACCTACGCGCGCGGCGAGCGAACGGCCGTGAACGAGGTCAAGGGAGCGCGAGCCCTCTCGCTCGAAGCCGACGGGGTCTTCGCCTCGCCGGTGAGGTCGGCCCTCGGCGTTCCGGTCGTCATCGAGTCGCACGTCTGCGGCTCCCTCGTGCTGGTCAACCAGCGGGGAGGGGGCTTCGACGAGCGGGACGAGCGGCTCATGGCCCTCTTCGGAGACACCCTCTCCCTCGCCCTGCAGAACCTCCTCGACGAGCGGCGCGCCCGCGAGGTGGCCCGGCGCGACTCGCTCACCGCGCTCTACAACGACCGCTACTTCCACAAGAAGCTCCAGCAGGAGATCGACCGGCTCGCCGGCGGGGCTGACGGGGACCTCACGCTCCTCTTCCTCGACTGCGACCACCTGAAGGCCGTCAACGACGAGCACGGGCACCTGGCCGGGAGCCAGATCCTCAGGGAAGTCGCGTTCGTCCTCCAGCGCCAGCTCGCCGCGACGACCTCGCTCCCCTGCCGCTACGGCGGGGACGAGTTCACCGTGATCCTCCTCGACTGCAACCTCGCGCAGGGGATGGAGATCGCCGAGCGGATCCGCGCCGCGATCCAGGAATGGACGTTCCTGCCGATGTCGATCGGGCCCGGGGAGCCGGCGCTGAAGCTGAAGGGCGTCATCACGATGTCGCTCGGCGTCGCGTCCTATCGCCGGCACTGCACGCCGGGGCGCCCGCCGAGCGAGCAGAAGAACGAGCTCCTGAAGAAGGCCGACGCGGCCCTCTACATGGCGAAGGACCAGGGGAAGAACTGCGTCGTCAGCGCCCGCCGCGAGGGCGGGCCACCCTCCTTCTCGAGCGTCCTCCTGAAGACCTGACCGCTCCGGGCCGGCCCTTCCCTCCCCTGATAACATGCCCCTTTGCGCCTCGCCAGGCAGGCGCAACGCGGGGGAGAAACCATGTCGACCACCACCCGGATCGCCCCGGAGAACGTTCTCGACGCGCTCGGCCGTCACATGCTCGTCGACGGCTACCACGTCGTCATGGACCTCGACCGTTCCCACGGAAGCGTCATCTACGACAGCCTCCACGGCGTCGAGGTCCTCGACCTCTACTCGCATTTCGCGACGGTTCCAGTCGGCTACAACCACCCGAAGCTGAAGGAGCCCGACTTCCTCGAGGAGCTGCAGCGGGCCGCGCTCACCAAGCCCGCCAACAGCGACATCTACACGCTGGAGATGGCCCGGTTCGTCGAGACGTTCGCGCGGGTCGCCGTCCCGCCGAGCCACGCCTCCCACCTCTTCTTCGTCGAAGGAGGCTCCGTCGGCGTCGAGAACGCGCTGAAGACCG
>CALBDV010000488.1 GCA_937927565.1 uncultured Holophagales bacterium | reverse complement strand
GCTCGGCAACGCCGACGGTGCGCGGCTCTTCCGGTCGTTCGCGAACGGGCTCCTCGGTGGGACGGCTTGATTGGTGCACAGCTATGCCGGTTGTGCAGGCCCAGAGTCCTCGCCCGTCCGCATAGGATCCAGAGGCTCGCGCGTGCAGATGGCTCTGCGCCGGCCCAGCCTCCCTCCGGAGCCCCCGAGGGTAGCTCTGTGTCTTTCCGTAGTCGCGTACGCCAACTTCGTCTCAACTCGATCGCGCAGAAGCCCTCAAGGGTGTAGCACGAGCAGACCGGGCAGGCGGCCAGCGGCAACGAATACCGTAGGTTAGTGAGCTCAAGAGCTAGGCTAGACTTCGATCCAGCCGAGGCGTTCCAACTCGGCCGTCTTTGCGAGCATCGTTGCAACGGAGACTGGGGCGATTCCTGAGTGGTCATCGTCACGGCGGCAGAAGGACCAGGACACGATTGGCAGCCAGGCCAGAACGCTCTTCGGCCAGGTCTCGCCAACCGGGACTGAAACCCGCATGAGAACTCGCAGCCCTCGGGTTCTCGGGACTGATGCGAAAGAACAAAATGAAGGGCCGCCCGGCTGCGAGCGGCCCTCCGTGAATCTCATGTCTAGAGTGGAAGGTCAGTCAGCACCGTCAGTATGACGCCTGCCAGGTGCAGGACGTCTGGGTGCTGCTCCACAGGTCATAGGCCTTGACGACAGTCGAGCACCGATCGTTCTTCGGGCAGGCAACGTACGGGGAGTACCACCAGTTAAACGAGGACGCGGTTCCAGTCTGTGGCAGATCCATCCAGGCGATGTCAGGAGTGGGCCAGGATGACGTATAGCAATCCGGGAAACCATAGCAGGGGTCTGTCTTGTTCCAGTAAAGGCCGGTCCTGTCGTTCCTGTAGGTCAGTTCCACTCGAACCTGTGCCCACGCCCGGCTGAAGCCAGCCCCCCATTGGCCGTCGGATACGGTGCCGGAGAAGCAACCGTTCGGAGCGAACGTGACGGTTGGAGGCGTGACATCGATGACATGAAAGGCCCACGTCGTCTCTGTCTGATTCGGCCACCGGATGTAGCTTGGGGCGTCTGTCTGATCGGCCCCTGGGTACGAGTACGTCACGTACCACGGTCCCTTCTGCCCGTAGCCCGAGCTGTCGGTGCAGAGCCATGCGCCGGCAGTCTGCCAAGCGCCGTTACGAAGGGTGTATATGTCGCCGCAAGTGTTGGGGGGGCCTCCATTGACGACATACGAGAAGTTGGTGCCGGGCCACGAGTACGTGCCACCGGTGTAGTCACTGGTGCCCACGGACAACGGAGAAAGCCCGGATTCCGGCCCTCGCTGGATCAGACTTGAAAGAGCCATGGTCCCGCCAGCGGCTGCCTTCTGCACGCCACGGCTCAGAATGGGGATCGAAGTCACGTGATCCTGACCTACACGATATGCGGTGCCGAGAGCTCTTCCTCGAGTGACCAGCATCTCGACTCTGGCTCCCTGGCTCGGAATTACGTCGCACAGGTTTCCAGTCCATCGTCCGGGTTCGACGGAGGAAACGACGAGCTCATTCAGCTTGGAGCCGTCGGAATCGATGACTTCGAATCGGACACTGGTCTCGGCGTCCAGGAACTCGACCGAGACGCGAGCCATGAAGCGCTGGTCCTCGGCAGGTCCAAAGAGAGTTGCTGACCCGGCGGCTCCGGCCCTGAGGACGCCACCTCGCTCGGGATCAGCCGCTCGCAGGCTGACCTCTGGAGCTTGCACACTCGAGGAGCTCTCGACTGTCGGCCAGACCATGGCAGACTCGACGGCGGGCAACCGACGAGCGACATTCGCGAGAGGCTGTGCCTCGATTGCAGGCGTTACGAGGAGCGTCGCGGCGAGGAGTGTTGCGCGATACGAAAGAGTCATGACGGCGGTGTCTCCTTGGCAAGTCATTGCGTCGCTAGGCAGCGGCGCGGATTGAGTGACGATCACAGGTTATGGATGAGACATCGAACGATCGGAACGGGGGATAACGGTTCTCCGTACCCTCCGAGAAGGGTGCCGAGCGTTCTAGCTTCTAGGGCACGGAGAATGGCCGGTGCGGCAGGGTGGAACGGGTCGTCTTGATCCTCCTCTCTGTCGAACGAAAGCGTTCGCTGGTGCAAGATGCGCATCCGCGCTCCGGCGGATACCTGCCCTCTTCAATGAAGGCTCTGGCCGTGGAACGACCGGTGGAGCGAGCTCGGACGCTGTTCGGAGGGACGAAAGACAGCGAGGCCACAGGTCGAACAAGGGGGCGAGAAACGCGTCGGGAACTCGATGATGGTCAGGACGGTCGATCCTCCGGTCTTCTCCTTCTGAGCGGACACACCTCTCGCTTGTACGCGGGAACACGCGGTCACCGGGTCCTGCCATCCAGGGACGGAACCCTCCATTACTACTAAGCTGCGCGAGGTCTGAATAAGTACAACAGGCGCAACGCACTTTTCTGACCGGCTTTGACCGGCGCCTTCCGGCGAACCCCGGCTATTGGGGGCTTTTCAGGTTGCGTGCGGCCGCGGCCGAAGCCGCGGCAAGACCTCCGAACTATCCCGACTGCCGCACTAGAGGGGTCGGTCCTTCATTTTCAGTGACTTGGACCGTCTGGTCGGCACTACATTTCGCGCATTACAGCCGCGAGCCGGAGCCTCTCGGGAAGCCGAAGGCAGAGCCGATCGAGAAGGCTTAACCAAGTCCTATCGGGCGGACGACGCAACGGATACGTGGATGGTGCCGGGCGTCGTCGCCAAGGGGCAGGACGACTTCTGCATTATGAATCGCCCGCAGTTCGGTGAAAAGGCTCAGTCACTTACGCCGAGAAACGCCGCGCCTCAGGCCCGAAATCGTCTCGAACTGCGGAGATCGGGTTAGAAGGGCGAGCGTGGAACGGGGGGCCGCGGACCTCCACCCGGGGCCTCGGAACTGGGCGTCCGGTTCGGATTGGGCAGGAGGATACAGAAGTCGCCTCGGTGCCCCCGGTGCGTACTGCCGGCGTCGCGTGCCGGCTACGGCCTCGCGAAGCGGGCGACGAACCGCGTGGTCAGGATTCCCGCCATGGCGACCGGCGCGCCGAGGAGGACGACCGAGACCGGGAGGAAAGTGTCGGGCGGGAGAAGGCCCGGACGGGCCAGGGCCCAGGCGGCGGCGGCCGAGACGAGGCAGGCGACGATGAAGCGGCTGCCGAAGTAGGCGTTCGCCTCGTACCAGAGAGTCTCGTCGGCGAGGGTCGCCCGGGTCCGGTAGCCGTAGACGACGTTCGGGCGAACCTTCCGGAGGACGAGCGGGATCGACAGCAGGACGAAGAGCGCATCGCACGCCAGGATCGTCTGGAGCCTCTTTTCGTACACCGTCATCGCTCCACGAGTATAGGCATCGGAGGGGCGACGGGACTCGGTCCGGGTCGGCGAGAGAGCGGCTATTTCCTGGCGGGAACCGGCTGCGGCTCCGGTTTCGCCGCCTCGTCCTTCTTCGCGTCCTTCTCCTTCCCGAAGACGTCGTTCGCCA
>CALBDV010000487.1 GCA_937927565.1 uncultured Holophagales bacterium | reverse complement strand
CGCCCAGCGACATGTTGACGATTCGGATGCGGTGCGGATTCCCGGCAGCGACGCTCGAGAGGACGGCGTCGAGCCCCTCGATGACCTGCGCGTCGGTCCCGTAGCCGGCGTCGTCGAGGACGCGCACGGCGGCCACCTTCGCTCCGCGGGCGACCCCCGACGCGAGCCCGGCGACGAGCCCGGCAACTGCCGTGCCGTGCCCGTAGCCATCCATGGCATCGCCGTCGTGGTCGATGGCGTCGTAGAGATTGACCACCTTCGTCCCGAGAGGCAGCTCGGGATGCGTGTAGTCGATGCCGGTGTCGATGACGGCCACCGTCACTCCAGCGCCGTCGACGCCCACCGCTCTGAGTTCCGGGACCTTCATCAACGCCTCGCCCTCTGCATCGAGAACCCGAACCCTGCCGTTGAGGCGCACGCGCTCGACTCGCGGGTCGCCCGCGAGGGCCGGCACGGCGGCGGCGGGAACGCGCACGAGGAGCACGGGGACGTTTTCGTACACCCGAGCGAGGCGGACGCCGAAGGGGCCGTACTCGGCCTCGAGGTCCTCTCCGAGGCGCCTGAGGAACGCGCGCCGGAGGGGCTGCCGCGCCGAGAGGACGCCGATGCTCCGCGCTCCCTCGGGAAGCCGGAGCGTCACGAGGACCTCGATCTCGGCGCCGGTCGCGCCTTGCTGCGAAACGAGCCGCGGGTCCGCCTTCTCGACCGGACCGCGCGCGTCGGGGGTCGTGCGGAGCCACTCCGCCGGGAACGGCGGCGCGGACGCCGCAGGGGCGGCGAGGGCGAGCGCGAAAAGCAGGGCGGCAGCGTGAGTCCTCATGCGTCCACGCATGGTAAGTGACTCCGGCCCACCGGGCCTCACGCTCGTGAGAGCCGAAAGCGTTCCAGGAGAAGCGCTCCGGCGGCGAGGAGAACCGCCACGGCCAGCCAGCCGCCGATCGACCCCGGCGTGGCCGCCCCGGTGAAGCCCGCCAGGTCGAGCGCCGCCGTCCTCCCCTTGTCGTTCATGGCGACGTACCAGAGGGCGAGGAGAAGGCCGACGAAGGGCTTCGGCGAGCCGGTCGTCTGCCCGAGCACGACGGCCAGCGATGCCGCGAAGAGCGCCCCGGTCACCGCGGCCGGCAGGGCGAGCCCGTGAGCCACCGAGGCCTTCGCGGCGAACGGGACGAGGAGAAGGAGTGCCGTCGCCAGTGTGCTCAGGAGCTTGACGGCGACCACCCGTCCTCCCGCCCCGGGAGAGGCGGCGAAGACCCGCGCCAGACCCGTCTGCTCCTCGCGCGTCCCGATGTCGGCCAGGAGGAGCGCGAGGACGACGAAGGCGACGGCGAGGAGCGAGGACGCCGTCGCGGCGGGGACGATCAGGGCGACGATCGCGGCCGCGGGAATGACGACGACGAGGATCGGCCGAAGGCGCAGCGTGACGAGGAGGTCCGTCAAGACCGCGGACGCGAGCCCGCGCGCCCCCGTCGAGCCTTCGGCCGGAACGACGATCGCGAGGAGGCGCGCGGCGGCCGGGCGGAAGAGCCTGGAGATGCGGGCGGGGAGCGACGCCTTCGTCGAGGCCGATGCGAGGCGGCGAGCAGGGTCGAAGCGGTCGAACGCGAGGAGAGCAAACGGGAGAAGCGCGAGCGGCGGCAGGAAGGCGAGGGCCCTCTTCCCCAGCATCTCGGGGGAGAAGCCAAAACCCGGAAAGACCACGGGCGCTCCCTGCTGGCCGGTCCCCGGTCCCCAGCCGATCGTCATCGAGCCCGACCCGGTCACGCGCTGGATCTCCGTGATCAGGAAGCCGAGTCCGTTCCAGTCGAGCGCGGCGGCGTGTGCGGGGTAGAGGCCCCTGTCCGGATCGCCGAAGAAGACGGGCATCGAGAGGGTCACGACCCAGACGAAGAAGAACGCCACGTCACCGAAACGTCCCGCCAGGAACGGGATGCACTCGAAGAGGAGCGCGAACGACGCTACGGCCAGGAGTGCGGGGACGGCGACGACGAGAAGGTGCGACAGGAAGACGAGCGGCTCGAGCGGCGCCTCGCCGTGGACGACCTGCACCGCCATGACGACGACGGAGAACGCGAGCGTCACGACGGAGAGGAGCGAGAGGTTGCCGAGGAGCTTTCCGAGGAGGTACTCGCCGTTCGTGACCGGTGTAGCGCCGAGAAGCGGCCCGACCCCCGACCGGCGGTCGAGGGCGATCGCATTCGACACCGCGTAGAAGCCGAACAGGCCGAGGAGGAAGGGCAGGAGTCCCGCCGTCGCCACCGCGAGCGCGGCGGACGTGTAGACGGCCCGCCGTCCTCCGATCGAGAGGATCCCCCTGCCCGACGACGGGTCGGGAAACGTCGTCGAGGCGGCTGCGAGGAGGAGGGCGAGGAAGACGAGCGTCGCCGGCCTGCGGAGCCGGGCACGCAGGTCGGCCGCGGCGACCGCGAGGAGGCGCGAGAGACTCACGCCGCTGACGGGAGCGCTTCGCCCGCCTCGCGCATCAGGAGAAGGTAGGCGTCCTCGAGCGAAGCGGCCGCGGAAACGGCCGATGCCACCGGGCGCTCGCGGGCGACGAGCCGCGCCTTCACGCCGGTGGCGTTCCTCGTGAGGTTCGCCACGGTCAGGGACGGCCGGAGACGTTCCATCTCCGCGGCAGAGAGCTCCGCCTCCCAGACCGCCCCGGCGGCCCGGGCGACGAGCTCCTCGGGCGTGCCGAAGGCGAGGAGTCTTCCCTGCCGCACGACGGCGATCTCGGTCGCGACGGACTCCACGTCCGAAACGATGTGCGTCGAGAGGAGAACGAGCTTCAGCCCCTTGTGCTCTGAAAGCAGGTTCCGGAAGCGGACCCTCTCCTCCGGGTCGAGGCCGGCCGTCGGCTCGTCGACGATGACGAGCTCGGGCCTGCCGACGAGCGCCTGGGCGATGCCGAGCCGCTGCCGCATCCCGCCCGAGAGGCTCTCGACAGGTCTCTTCGCGAGGTCGTGCAGGCCCACGCTCTCCAGCATCGAGAGAACGGCGCCGCGACTCCGGATCCCCTTCAGGCGCGCGATCGTGTCGAGGAGCTCGAAGCACGTCAGGCCGGGTGGCACGCCGAAGTCCTGCGGCAGGTAGCCGAGCCGCTCGCGGATCTCCCTCGGGGACTTCACGACGTCGATCCCCGCGAAGCGCAGCGATCCCGTCGTCGGGCGCGTGAGAGTCGCGAGCATCTGCATGAGCGTGGTCTTTCCCGCGCCGTTCGGCCCGAGGAGGCCCAGGACCCCTTCCTTCGCCCGAATCGTCAGCTCACGGACTCCCCACGTCCCGCTCCGATAGACCTTTCCCAGACCGTCGCTTTCGAGCACCATGCCGCAGAGATACGGAATCGGCC
>CALBDV010000486.1 GCA_937927565.1 uncultured Holophagales bacterium | reverse complement strand
AAGCCGAAGACGGTCTTCATCTCGTAGACCGGCCTCTCGCCCGCGAAGCAGGTCACCTCGAACGACTCGATGATCATCGTCCCGGTGGCCGAGACGGTATTGAGCTTCACGCGCGTCGTGAGCGTGCCCGTATCGGGGAAGACCTCGCCGAGGAGCGTCCCGGTCCCGTCGAGGTTGCGGAACCCGAGCTCCTCGTCGACGCTGAGGGCCGAGCCGACGTAGCTCGAGAGCCAGCCGCACGGCTGGAGCACCGCCTCGAGGAGGACGGCGAACGGCATCGTCCGGAAGCCGTTTTCGGCGAAGTACCAGGCGTCGGGCGGCACGTCGTACTCGACGGTGACCGACGCCCCCGGCTTCATCACGCCGATCGGGCCGTCGACGTCGGTCACGCGGCTCATGAAGAGATAGGGCGGCCCCGGCAGCCGGGCGACGCGCCCCGGCCCGTCGAACCGCGTGTAGATCGGCCCGAAGGCCTTCGACGGCTTCCCCCACGCGCAGGCCAGGAGGCTCGCCTGGTCGAAGCGGAAGCCGTCGGCCTCGGCCGTCGGCCGCGTGTCGGCGGCGGCCTCGGCGAGAAGCGCCGGCATCGCCTCGAGGGGCCAGTCGGGGACGAGCTCGAGCGCGACGCGCCGCGCGTGGAACGCCTTCAAGCCGTCGACCGTGCAGAGGAGGTCGGCGTAGAGCGTCGGGACGGGGCCGTCGACCACCTCCTCGACGAACACCTCCGTGACGAGCCGGCGCGAGGACGGGGTCACCTGGCCGCGGCACTGGAGCTGGTACGGCAGGTCGGAGACGGGCCGGAACCGCCAGCCGTCGCGCGGCAGCGTGAAGCCGAGCGCCGCGAGGTAGAACGCCATCGCCTGCAGGCACCCCTCGAACATCAGCGTCCCGGGCATGCACGGGTCGTTCTTGAAGTGGCCGTCGAAGAACCAGAGGTCCGGGCGGACGTCGAGCTCCGCGCGCAGGTACCCGCGGCCCCACGGTCCGCCCGCGACGGCGAAGTCGGTGACGCGGTCCTGGAGGAGCATCCGCCCGTCCTGGATGCGCGGGCTGCGGGTATGCGTCTGCGCCCTCTCGAATCCCGGGCCGAAGCAGGCGAACGCGTCGCCCCGGGCGAACGCGTCGAGGTCTCCCCTGTCGAAGCGGCTCTTCCCGCAGTGGACGGCCGGGGGCGAGAGGCGCGGCTCAGGGACGATCGCCTGCGTCTCGGGACTCCAGAGGCACCCGGCGGAGGCGGCGAGCTCCGCGTCCGTGAAGAAGCCCGCCTGGCCCTTGCGGACCGACAGCTGGAGGCGGTCGCCGTTCGTGCAGTCGTAGTGGAAGAACATCAGCCTCACGGCGTCCTGCGCCGCGTGGCCGTCGAGGTGGATGCCGAATCGAAGGGTCTCCCCGGCGCGCGGCAGGTCCCCGTGGTACGTCAGCTCGCAGCCGAGAAGGCGGTAGACCCGCTCTCCCCTGTTCAGGAGGTCGACGCCGAGGTACGAGATGAGCATCAGGTCGGCCTGGCCCGCCTCGATCATCACGCCCGCCGGCATGTGCCCCTGGTGGAGGTACCAGGACTCCCACGTCACGTCGGTCTCGGTCCAGATCGTTCCCTTCCCCATGCTCGCCGGCTCGGCCGCGAGGCCGATGACCCGGTCGGCGAGGAGGAGCGGAGGGAGCGGCATCCGGACCTGCCGTTCGTACTGGTCCTGCGCCGCGAACGGCGTGCCGAAGATTTCGGAGATCCGCCCGCCGGCGTGGATCTCGAGCTGGCCGCGGTCGAAGCGGGGGCCGGTGGGACCGCCTTCTGGACGAGGAGCTTCGACAGGCGGCGAAGCCGCAGGGATCGTCGGGATCGGTGGAATCGCCGGGGGCGCCGGAATCGCCGGGGGCGCCGGGACGCTCTCCGTCCTTCCCGCCAGACGCGCCGCGTTAAGGAACGTCTCCATCGCCGCACCGCGCCCCGAGAGGAACCGCTCGTGCAGGGCCTGCTGTGCCAGGACGTAGTCCTGCTGGATCCGCGAGAGCTGGGCGACGTGGGCGCGAAAGCCCTCCAGAACGGGGGAAGCGACCGGGGAGGACTCGGCGGAAGGGGCGGCGGAGTCAGAGGCGGCGAACGTATTCGACGGGGCCGCGTGCGCCACGGAAAGAACCGGCACGAACGAAGCGGTCCGTGCGTCCGGCACGACGGGATCGCTCGGCTGGACGCCCCAATCTTCGTCGAGGATCGTCGGCAGTGCCGGGGCCGGGGCCATGACGCGCGCGCCCGCCAGGCCCGGCTGGGCGGCGGGCGGCGGGACGGGCGGGACCTTGACCTCGGGAAGGTGGGCCGCGAAGGCGAGAGTCCTGCCGCTCCGAGACGAGGGCCGTTCCGCCCGCAGCAGGGCGTCGAGCTCGTCGAGAGCCCCGGCGCGCATCGGCACGCCCGCGGCGACGAGCGCAGCGACGGCGTCGAGGGTCGCCTCGAGGCCTTGCCCCTTCCGGTCGAGACTGACGACGAGCGCCTCGCGCTCGCCGAGGATCGCGCGGATCCAGCGGCCGCAGGCGGCCTGCGGCCCGTGCTCGACGAAGACGCGGACGCCGTCCTCCCAGGCCGAGAGGACGGTCGGGCGCAGGTCGAGCGTCCGGTTCGCCTGGCCGAGGATGGCCTGCGCGCAGCTCTCGGACGTCGGCACGTAGCTGCCCGCCGAGGCGTTCGTGTAGAAGCGGGCGGGCGGCCGCGACCCGATAGGGAGAGGGGGTGTCGTCGGCCGGCGGTGCAACGCGAGCCACTCCTCCCGGACCGCGTCGAGCTCGGGGACGTGGACCGCGAGCGGGTAGCCGAGGCGCACTCCGCGGCTCCGCCCCAGCGCCTCCACGACCCGGGCGCACCCGTCCTCGTCGCCGGAGATGACGCAATCCGAGTCGCCGTGGACGATCGCGAGGTGAACCCTCTCTTCGCGAGCCACGGCCTCCGTCACGTCGGCGACGGGAGCGAGGACCGTCCAGGACGCCCAGCGAACGGGAGCGCCCCATGCGCGTTCGACCGCCGCGAAGCTCCCGCCGAGCTCCCGCGTGAAGATCCCCGAGCCCTCGCTCTCCGCCACGAGCGCGTCGGCGTCGGCCCAGGTCCCCGAAGCCAGAAGGGCGTTCGTCTCGCCGGAGGAGTACCCCATCCAGGCGTGGGGCTCGATCCCAAGGACGCCCCGGGTCAGCTCGGCGTGGAGCTGGCAGAGGGCCGAGGCCCCCCAGAGCTGCTCGAGGACCGACGGCTCGCGGGCGTCGCCTTCGAAGGACCAGGCGAGCGAGCGGGGAAGCCTGCAGCTGCGGCGCGCGAGCGAGACGGCGAGCCCCGGAAGCCGCTCGAGGAGGTCTCGCCCCATGC
>CALBDV010000485.1 GCA_937927565.1 uncultured Holophagales bacterium | reverse complement strand
ATCTCCGGCTTCGCTCGTCACGGGCGGGAAGGCGAACTGCGGATTCGGGGCCGGGGCTTTGTCCCCAGTGTCCATGATCATGGGGGCCCCACTGAGGGGGCCGGGGCTTTGTCCCCCCAACGGCGCGCCCATCATAATTCCCGGCCCGCCGGAGACCGCTCCAGGAGCTCTGCTCGGGTAAGGGCTTGGCACAGGCGTGGAACTGGGAGCGGGAGCGAGAGGGGAAGCGGAGTCGGTCGAATTCGGCCGCGGACCATTCGTGCCTGGAAACATGCCCATTAGACTGCCAGAAACGGGGTGTTGAGGCAAGACGAGAGCAATGACACACGCGAGCGACAGCGCAGTCGAGGCCGCGCCACTCTCGCACTCGATGCCCCTTCAGCGCTGTCAGGTCCTCCTGGCACCTCGGCCGCGAGCCTCCACCGTCCACCCCCGGCGGAACCTCCGCTCCGGCAATTCCTGGGCCGTCTTCCGCCCTACGGTAGCCACTCCGCCATCGCCTCGTGCCGTGGACGAGCGAAGGTCCGGGTTCAGTCTCTGGCGGGCGCCTTCTCCGGGTCCCGGCCCTCCGACCAGACCTCCGCCCGCGTGACGCCGGCCAGGAAGCCGGAGAACATCCTCCTGTGGACGCGGTCCGTCGGGATCCTCGCGACGCAGGGGTCCTTCGCGTCGGCCTGCTTCACGCCGAACCCGGCTTCCCGCCGATTCCAGACTTCGCGAATGGAGAGGACGGGACTCCCCGTCCGAGCTACCGGCCTTCCGGCGTGAGCCGGACAGGGTCCTTCATGGTCGACCTGATCTCGTACTCGACGACTCCGTCGTCCCTCACCGCCTGGATCCAAAAGTCGTTCAAATGACTCGTGCTTCGAATCCAGTAGGTGAACCTGCAGTCTTTCGGGCGCCAGTGGCTGGTGTCGTTCGGTGTAGGGTGCGTTCCCTCCTGTCCCACTCGGAACGGCCCGGCCGCAAAGTCGATCGCGAGGAGGCACCATGCCGACGCGTACTGGCCATGCGCCTTCTTGTAGTCCCGCATCACGTCCGCCGCTTCCATCAGGAAAAGCACGGGTTCCGGTCGGGAGCGATGGACCTTTTCCATGTGGCTTTCTCCTGTCTAACAGGCCATCCATGCCGGGGCGGCGCAGATCGGCCTCAGCAACAGCCTGCTGTTTCCCCATCTCCAGGGTTGTGCGCCCGCCGCATGGCCATCAAGACCTACAAGTGCTCTCCGAGCTCAGGATAACGGCCTCGGACGTCATCACGAAGGGTTCCGTCGGCCCGGGCCCGCCGGCGCCGTTCCAGTTCGGGATCCCGATAGCCCCGATCCCGCTGCTCTTCGTAAAGGTCGAGCTGGTTCTCGTTCGTTCTCATCTCCTCGTCGATCGTGTTCTTGCTCTTGGCGGCAGGGTTCTCGTCTTCATTCAGGTTGTGCGTCGCTTCGTGCACGAGCTCCGACGCGGTCGATTCCGGGTCCCGGTTGTAGTTCTGGTCGACATTGATCTCGGATCCCGTCCACTCTCCACGCGTGCCGTCGTCCCCGTAGTTCCTAAAGTTGATCTTTCCTTCCCGGTTAAGCTTGTAGATATTCGCCAGGACCTTCTTCCCCTCCTCGGTCTTGCCGAAATCGCCCGCCTCGATCAGCGCGATCGCCTGGTCGATGGTCTGCTGATCCGTGATCGGCGGCGCGACTGCGGCCCCCCCCGCGCCCGCTCCCGCCCCGGCTCCGCCGCCGGCCCCTGACGAACCTCCCCCACCAGTGTCTCCAATCAACACCGTCGGGCAGCCCATCGCGATCGGGTCCGGGCCGCCGCACGCCTCGAACACCCGGTCTCCCTGACGCGCCGCGGGGAGGTTTCCGATGTTGACCGTGGAACTCCCCCTCGTGACGAAGCCCGGACCATGCGGCGGGGCCGGCACGAGGACGGGACAGACGTGCATGTCGGAGATGCCCGCCATGGCGGACATGACGGCGCTGGCAGCCGCGGCGGTCGCTGCCTTGATTCCCTCGGTGTAGGCGATGTTCGCCGCCGGCTGGCCGCCAGGGACGACGGAGGCCGCCGTCCAGGTCGTCGTGAGTGCGACGTTCGCGGTGGTCAGGGTGCCGACCATACTGCCGGCGGTAGCGGCGGCGCCGGGCGCCCCACTCGCGGCCGCTGCAGCTCCTCCCTGAACGAGCGCCTGGGAGATCTGGGCGAGGCTCGCCGTCGCGTCGGCGGGCGTCATCTGCGGCCGCGTCATGAAAGAGTTCATCGCGTTCGAGATTCCCTCGACCGCGCTCGCCATCGCCGAAGGCAGGGCCCGCCACGCCGGCATGAAGCCGATGTTGACCGTGGGGCACCC
>CALBDV010000484.1 GCA_937927565.1 uncultured Holophagales bacterium | reverse complement strand
CGAGTCCTGGAATCGGGGGTTCAACGTGCTGATCTGAGCGACGACACTCCACGCCAAAAGCGATCTCGGGCTGCCAGGCGCGCAGATCACGCGCGTCTCGAGGACGTCGCCGTACCCGACGGAGGCTCCGACCGCTTCCTCCACGCTTCTCTGCTCGTAGCTTCCTGCCTTCACGTTCTGGGTTCCGCCCGCCTTCACACCTCCCGACGGGTCGAGGAGCCGATGCGTCACGGCTGCGTCACAGCTCTCGGGCGCAACCCAGGTGAGCGTGTTCTCGCGTGCGTTTCCGGTGGCGCCGGCGAGGACGAACTCGACCCGGTCCCACTGCCCCAGGAGCCGCTGGTCGTTCTGGAAGGTCGCCGCGTCGAAGACGGGGAGCGAGGTTCCCGTTCTGTCTCCGGTGCTCGCGAGGTTGTAGACGTAGGGGTCGTTCACCGAGAGCGGGCTCGTGCTGCGGACCTCGATCCAGGCGCTCAGCGGGTCTGGCGTGACCAGCGACAGGACGTCCACGAGGGGAAGCGTGGAGCCCGACGGTAGGGCGAAGCTGTATGAAGGGTCGGAGGGTCGGGCGACCTGACCCCGCGGGTGGGCTATGAGGATCACGTCCGCAGCCGGGGTGCCGGCAGGCGCGCCGTTGCGGACGAACATGTCGGTTCGCCACTGGGAGTCGAACGCGCCCGGCGCGCGCGCTCCCGCCGGAACGTACCAGGCGAAAGGTGCGCCGGCGAGCTCCTCGGCGCTCGCGAGAGACGGAAGGGGTCGGCTCGTCCGGGCCGCGGCCCCTTGCGGGCCCGGCGCGATCTGGGCCGCGAGCGGTACGGCGGGGTGCAGGGCCAGGAAGGAGAGCAGCGGCAGGATCCCGCTGCGCCGACGACTGGGAAGGACCGGACCTGGCATCGTCATGGCGGCTTCCTCGAGGACGATCTTCTTACAGGCGAAGAGAAGCCGGCTTCGTTTCGAGAAACGCGCCACCTCGGGGGGCCTTGCGATCCGTGCGATATGGCCATACCATTTCGGTATGGCCACCGCGACCGTCAAGGCAACGTATTCCCTCGACCCGGGCACGGTCTCGCGCCTCGAGGAGATCGCCCGAGCATGGGGCGTCTCCAAGTCCGAAGCGCTCCGGAGGGCGATCCGGGCGGCGGCCGCCGGCCCGGGACAGCCGGGCGGGCCGCTCGCGGCGCTCGATGCTCTCCAGAAGGACGCGGCCCTGTCCGGGCCGAAGGCCCGCGCGTGGGCGGAGGAGGCCCGCAGGGAGCGCCGCGCCGCCTCCGCTCCGCCCCGGAAGCGCCGCCGGTGATCCACCTCGACACGAGCTTCCTGATCCGGGCCCTCGTCCCGAGCAGCCCGGAGGACGCGGCGCTCCGCGCGTGGCTGCGTGGCGGGCTTCCGGTCGGAGCGAGCGCCGTCGTCTGGGCCGAGCTCCTCTGCGGCCCCCTGACGGCGAAACAGGCGGAGGTCGCCCTCCTCCTCGTCGGGGAGCCGGTCCCGTTCGGGCGCGAGGACGCCGCGCTCGCCGCCTCGCTCTTCAACGCCGCCGGGCGGCGGCGCGGATCGCTCGTCGACTGCATGGTCGCCGCGGCCGCGATCCGGGCCGAGGCCGCCCTCGCGATCGCGAACGAAGCGGACTTCGCCCGCCTCCAGCCGCACGGGCTCCGGCTGGCCGCACGTGGGGTCAGGTCTTGATTTTCTACTTTACGGGGTGAGGTCCGGCGCGGTCTCGTCCTCGAACGTCACGTTGACGACGTCGAGGTCGTCGCCTCCCTCGATGCCGAGCGGGCCGCCGCAGCGCGGGCAGAGGCGGAGCCAGCTGCCGGGGGCGCGCTCGGGGACGTCGCCGCAGGCGGCGCAGGTCTGCCGCGCGGGGCGGAAGTCGACGTCGAGGCGCGCGCCCGCGTCGGGCGTGTCGCGAGTGACGGCCTCCCAGGCGAAGGAGAGGAGGTCGGGCTCGACGGCGGCGAGCTCGCCGACGGCGACCTTCACCGCCTCGATCCGGTGCGGGCCGTAGCCGTCGACGGTCTTCCGCGCCGTCCGGTAGATCTCGGTGACGAGGGAGAGCTCGTGCATCGGGGCGATTCTCGCCTCAGCGGGAGGGGACGCGCCCCTCGTCCTCGAGCCTCCCGAGGAGGCGGAGGAGGCCGTCGAGGATCGTGAGCGGGTGGGGCGGGCAGCCGGGGACGAAGAGGTCGACCGGGACGACGGCACCGGCGCCGCCGAGCTGCTCGGGACGGTCGAAGTAGGGCCCGCCCGAGATCGCGCAGGCGCCGACGGCGATGACGATCTTCGGCGGCGGGA
>CALBDV010000483.1 GCA_937927565.1 uncultured Holophagales bacterium | reverse complement strand
TCCATCCGGATCGTCCGGAAGGTCAGCTCGGGGTTGCGGCGCCGCACGGCATCGGTGATCCGGCCGAGCCTGGCGAACGAGCGGTCGTCGACCGGCGCCAGGAGGGCGACGAGGTCCTTCTCCTTGGAGAAGCCCGCGGCCGCCGCCAGGTCGAGGTAGTACGCGGGGTTGTACGTCATCATCAGGACGGGCGGACCCGGCTCGCTTTCGGCGGCGATCAGGAACCCGACCTCGTCGTTCATCGAGGGGTTGACCGGTCCCCGGAGCTTGTCGCACCCCGGGAGGAGCGTCGACGCGGCGGTCTCCGCGGCGGCGAAGAGGGCCCGGGCGGCCTCCGGGTCGTTCTCGCACTCGAAGAAGCCGAAGAAGGCGGTCCTGTCGGCGTGAACCCTGTTGTGTTCGTCGTCGGCGATCGCGGCGATCCGCCCGACGACGCGATCACCCCTGCGTGCAAGGAAGAGCGTCCGTCTCGCATGCATCCAGAAGGGGTTCTTCGCCGGGTCGAGCATCCAGCGGACGTCGCTTCTCAGCGGCGGGACGAAGTCCGCGTCGCCAGCGTAGAGCCGGTACGGGAGCTCGACGAACCCCTTCAGGTCCTTCGGGGAAGACACCTCGGAGACGGAAACCCCTTCAGGCATCGACCTCGACCTCCTCAGGGGAAAGTCGCGTTCCGCGGCTTTCCCGGCTCGTGGTGTGCGGAGCGCCCGGGCGACTCCGCCTGGCGGACGCCCCGTCTCCTAGCTGACGAGCCCCAGCTCGCGGCCGACCTTCTGGAACGCCTCGAGCGCACGGGTGAGGTGCTCCCGGCGGTGCGTCGCCATGTAGGACGTCCGGATCAGGGCCCGGCCCGGCGGGCAGGCGGGGCTGACGACCGGGTTCACGAAGACCCCCTCCTCGTCGAGGCGCTTGGCCATCTTGAAGGCGAGGTAGTCCTCCCCGACGACGACGGGAATGACCGGCGTCTCGGATTCGCCGCAGTCGAACCCGATGGCCCGGAGGCTCGTCATCATGAACCGGGTGTTGTCCCAGAGCTGCTGCCGGCGCTCGGGCTCCGCCTCGATGATCTCGACGGCGGCCAGGACGGCCCCGATCGACGCCGGAGGGGGGGCCGCCGTGAAGACCAGCGCCCTCGCCTTGTGCTGGATGTACTTGATGATCTCGGCGTCGGCGACGATGAAGCCGCCGATGGCCGCCAGGGACTTCGAGAACGTCCCCATGATGATGTCGGTCCGGTCTTCGAGGCCGAAGTGCTCGGCCGTTCCACGGCCCGTCCTGCCCAGGACACCGATGCCGTGGGCGTCGTCGACCATGAGCGCCATGCCCCACTCGGCGCAGATGTCGGCGTAGGCCGGAAGCGGGGCGATGTCGCCCTCCATGGAGAAGACGCCGTCGACGGCCAGAATCCGGCCCGCCTTGTCCTGGTGGCTGTTCAGCATTCGGACGAGGTCGTCCGGATCGTTGTGCTTGAACTTTCTCACGTCCGCCCCGACGGCAAGCCGGGCGCCGTCGTAGATGCAGGCGTGGTCCTGGCGATCGAGATAGATCGCGTCGCCCTTCGTCGGAAGGGTCCCGAGAACGCCCAGGTTCGAGAGGAACCCGGTGGAGAACGTGATGCAGGCGGGCTTCCTCATGAACGCCGCCAGTCGCTCTTCCAGCTCGACGTGGATATCCAGCGTACCGTTCAGAAGACGGCTTCCTGCACAGCCGGCCCCGTACTTCTTCACGGCGGCGATCGCCCGCTCCTTGACCTTGGGGTGAGACGTGAGCCCCAGGTAGTTGTTGGAGCCGAGCATGACGAGCTCCCGCCCGCCGATGCGCACGACCGGGTCCTGCCCCGATTCGAGCATCCGGAAATAGTTCCAGACCCCGGCCGCCTTGATCTCGTCCGGGACCGTGTACTTCCGGCACTTGTCGAAGATCGAGACCCGCGCCCGCGCTGGGGCTGCGACCGCGGGCTTGAGCGCCGAAATCCTCATACTCCTCCGCAAGCGTCGCCGCCCTCCCGGAGTGCCGGGCGACTCGCAAACATCGTCCATCTTACCACCCGGCATCCCCCGGCTCCCGAACCGGGGCCCCGTCCGGTCCGGATTCCCCGTCCCGCCGCACCATGGCACCCGCCGTTCGCCGTCCTGCGGCCTTATCCTCGTCGTCTGGAGGGAGATGCGATGTCCTCGAGGGTTCTCGCCGCGGCCGCGGTTCTTGGGCTTTTCCTGCCCGTCCTCCCTGCCCAGGCCCTTCCGGCGCCTCGGAAAATCGTCGATTACGACATTCGCGCCACGCTCGACGACTCTCGCCGCGAGCTGAAAGGGCACGAGACGCTCCGGTGGACGAACCCCTCCGACGTTCCGGTCGCCGAGCTCAAGCTCCACCTCTATTGGAACGCGTTCCGAAACAACCGCTCGACCTTCTTTCGGGAGTCCGGGGGACGGCTCCGGGGCGATCAGGCCGACGAGGCCGAGGGCTTCGGCTCCATCGACCTGACCTCGATGACCCGGGACGGTGCCGACCTCCTTCCGGCAGCCCGATTCGAGTCCCCCGACGACGGAAACCGCGACGATCGGACCGTCCTGTCGGTGCCTCTCGGCTCCCCCGTCGCCCCCGGGGAGACGATTGCTCTCGAGATCGCCTGGACCTCCCGCATCCCGAGAGTCTTCGCCCGCGCCGGGTACGTCCGCGACTTCTACATGTTCGGCCAGTGGTACCCGAAGGTCGCCGTCTTCGAGCCCCGGGGCCGGCGACGTCGGGCCGAACCAGGCTGGAACGCCCACCAATACCACGCGAACTCCGAGTTCTACGCCGACTGGGGCGACTACCGCGTCGCCCTCACCGTCCCGGAGAGGTACGTCGTCGCCTCCGCGGGGGCGCTCGTGAAGGAGAGCCGCGAAGGTGGCCGGAAGACGCTCGTTTTCGAGCAGGCATCCGTTCACGACTTCGCCTGGTCGGCCGACCCGCGCTTCGTCGTGAGGGAAGACCTCTTCGACCCGGAGAAGGACCTTCCGGCCGGAGAGCTGGCCCGGGCGGCGAAGCTCCTGGGGCGGTCCGAAGCCGACCTTCGGGCGGGGTTCAGGCCCGTCAAGCTCCGCTACTACATGCAGCCGGACCACGCCGGGCAATGGACGCGGTACGCCGACGCCCAGAAATGGGCCCTCGCCTGGTTCGGGCTCTACGCCTTTCCCTATCCCTACGCCCAGTCCAGCTGCGTCGACCCTCCCGAAGACGGGACCGGGGCGATGGGGATGGAGTACCAGACGATCTTCACGGGCGGGACGATGCGCGCGCTCGGGAACTGGCCCCTGAACGGCATCCGGGAACCCGAGATGATCGTCATCCACGAGTTCGGCCACGGCTGGTGGTACGGCCTCGTCGCCTCGAACGAGTTCGAGGAGAGCTGGATGGACGAGGGGATCAACTCGTTCACCGAGTACGAGATGATGGACCGGCGTTACGGCGGGATCGCCCGCTTTCCGCTTGGCGCCCGGATCGGGAGCTTCGACCTCGGTCGCATCCAGACCATTCGGGCGCGCGAGGTCGACCGCCTCGCCACCCCCTCCTGGGGGTTCGCACCGGACGCCTACGGCCGGAACTCCTACGCCCGGGCGGCGACGGCGATCGACCAGATCCGGCGGACACTCGGCGAGGAGGCGTTCTGGCGGGCGTTTCGGGCCTGGGCCGAACGCTGGCGATTCGATCACCCCACGACGGAAGACTTCCTGGACGCCTTCCGCCCCGCTGCCGAGGGGAAGCTGGAGACCCTGTTCCGGGAGACCTGGTACGGGAACGGAACGACCGACTACGCCGTCACCCGCGTCTCGAGCACCGAGGCCCGCCCGTTCGAGGGGTACGACGACGAGGGGAATCGGGTCACCGCGCCGAAGAAGGCGTCCGGCCGGAAACCCCCGCCGGGCGAGAAGGCGAGGGCCGCGAAGCGATACGAGTCGGTCGCCCTCGTCAGCCGGACCGGGACGATTCCACTCCCCGTCACGATCGTGCTCTCGTTCGAGAACGGGTCGACCTGGCGAACGACCTGGGACGGGAAGGCCCCCTGGCTCCGGCTCCGGACGACCTACGGTTCCCGGCTCGCCAGGGCCGAAGTCGACCCGGACCGGAGGATCGTCCTCGACGCGAACCCATGGAACAACGCCCGCTACGCAGGAGAGAAGCAAGGACCTTCGGCCGCCGCGAAGGTGAGGGCCTATGCCCTCCACGGCGTCCAGATCCTCCTCTCTTCCCTGTGGCTTCTTCGCTGACGGAGCGCCTGACATGCCGCCACGCCTCTCTCCCCTGACGACCGGCCTCTCGGCCGCAATCACCCATCGCCGTCTCGCAGGAGTCCTCTGGCTGGGTCTGGTCTTTTCGGCGCTCCCGGCGTGGGTCGCCTTCGGGCCCCTTTTCGCCCCGATCGACCAGGGACCGTTCCGGGAGAGCCTTCTTCGAGGCTGGGATTCCTGGGCGTTCCTCAGCTTCCTCGGGGTCTTCCCGCGCGAGACCGGCATCGCCTTCGCCGCGGTCGGGACCAGCCTCGTCCTCTCCGTTCTCCTCGACCTCCTCCTGACGACGGGGGCCGTCCGCGTCCTCCTGTCGGGTCTGCCCCGTCCGGCGCTGCGGCGAACCGTCGCCGAGGGGGCCGCCCTCTTCCGTCCGGTGGTCTGGGCGTTTGCCCGCTATACCGTCTCCCTCGCCTTCTGGATCGGTCTCCTCGTCGCCGGCCCCGTCTTCCTGCTCGGCAAGATCGCAGGCAAGGACGCGGCGCCGAACGGAGCGCTCGCGACGTTCGGCCTCGTCTGGGCCGTCGTCGCCTCCCTCGCCGTCGCCGCGAACGTGAACCTGCGCTTCTCCCTGGCGCGGATCGCCCTCGCGACGGGCCAGGCTGCAAACGCACGCGGGGCCTACCGCGCCGCGAAGAAGGTCCTTCGGGAAGCCCGACCGCACGCCGCCGGGCTCTGGCTCTTCTGGCTCGTCCTCGGGCTCGCGATCCAGGCCGCGTTCACGGCGCTCGGCGTCGCCATGAACCCCGCGACCTCCGCAGGTATCGCCGCGCTCGTCGTCGTCCGCCAGCTCGGCTTCTGGATTTTCGCGATGACGCGCATCGGCTACCAGGCCTCGCTCTTGCGGTTCGCCGAGCTGAAGCGGCCACTTCCACCGCTCCCGCTCGCCCATCCCTTCCCGCCCGCTCCGGAGGAAGAGGCCTCCACGGCAGCGTAAACGCTTCCGAAGCCGGTACAATCCCCCGTTGCCCTCGGTGCCGCGGAGCCCCGCTCCAGCGGCCCACCGGCAAAAGGGAGGTTCCTCACGACATGAGCGTCTCTCAGCTCGCGAAATCGATCGCGGAGTCGCCCACGCTCCGCCTGAACGAGCAGGCCCGGCTCCTGCGCGAGAAGGGCGAGGCCGTCG
>CALBDV010000482.1 GCA_937927565.1 uncultured Holophagales bacterium | reverse complement strand
GGAGAAAACGGGGAGGTCGTCGGCGGATCCCTACCTGGGGATCTCCGGTGCGACGCGCCGCGTGGCTCGACGTCGCGCCTCGAGCTCGTCCAGGGCCGTGGGGTCTTCGCAGAGCGCGGCCCACAGCCTCAGTGCGGTCTCGTTCGCCTCCGGGTCGTCAGGCCGGCCCGTCTCGAGGTCGACCACGAGATGCTCGGAGGAGTCGTCCCGGGTCGAGAGGAAATCGAGCGCGACCTGCGTGCAGGGGCAGTCGGGCGTCAGGCACCAGAAGTCGACGATCCAGTACTTGTGCCCGTCCAGCGAGACCGAGAGGTCCCACCGGCTCGGGAAGATCTCGAGGAAGGGGACCATCGCTTCCAGATCGATGCCGCTCCAGTCGGTCTCCTTCCATTCGTCCGGGTCATCCTGCCGGCGTCCACGCCGCCACCGGTCCTGAAGGAGCTCGAGCATCTCTCCCTGGACGAGCCTGCGGAGACGGCCGAGGAGAACCGCCTCGTCGCTCCCGGGCTCCGGCTCGCTCTCGACCGAGATCGCGCCTGATTCGGCATCCATGAGCGCCTGGAGCGGTACGCCGTCGCCCTCGACGAGCTCCCCGTCGACGAGCGTCAGCGGCTGCGCCAGCAGCTCCACCTCGTGGCAGAGGCACTCCGTGCCGGTGCAGCTGGCCGTGTCGAGGGCGATGATCGCGGCCGGCGTGCCGTCGGTCGGCTCGTCGCGCAGGACGAGCCGTTCCCCGTCGTCGAAGGTCCGCTCGAAGGCGATCGTGTCGTCGGGGGAATCGGTGGGCGGAGCTTCTTCTCGGTTCGTCATGTCCGTTGTCCTCGTCCTCCGCCGGGCTTCGTTCCGAGCCAGGCGCATCGTGCCGGGGATTCTCCTCCGGTTCGGGACCGATTCCGCCACAGGACGGCCTTCAAGCGCTAAGCTCACACGTTGCGAGCCTGCGCAGGGGAGCCGCGCGAGAGGAGAGAACGATGGAAGACACCCTCACGTTCGTCATGGCCGGGGGACAGGGGGAGCGTCTGCGGCCGCTGACCGACGTTCGGGCCAAGCCGGCGGTTCCTTTCGGCGGCATTTTCCGGATCATCGACTTCACCCTCTCCAACTGCGTCAACTCGGGGCTTCGGCGGATCTACGTCCTCACGCAGTACAAGTCGTACTCGCTGTCGAACCACCTCAAGTCGGGCTGGAACCTGTTCAGCTCGCGCCTGGACCAGTTCATCGACGAGGTCCCGGCCCAGCAGAAGCTCGGGAACAGCTGGTACCAGGGGACGGCCGACGCCATCCGCCAGAATGCCAACTTCATCGAGAACAAGCGGCCGCGGCTCGTCCTGGTCCTTTCCGGCGACCACGTCTACAAGATGGACTACCGGCTCCTGCGAGCTCTTCACGACGAGAAGCACGCCGGTCTCACCGTGGCCTGCGTACGGCTTCCGGCCGAGGAGGCGCGCGGGAACTTCGGCGTGATGGAGGTGGACGAGACGGGACGGATCGTCGGGTTCGAGGAGAAGCCGGACGAGCCGAAGATGATTCCCGGAACGTCCGATTGCCTCGCCTCGATGGGGATCTACCTCTTCGAGACGGACTGCCTGCGGAGCGGGCTCGACAACGACCTCCTCGATTTCGGCAAGGACGTGATCCCCGCGCTCCTCCGGAAGGGGACCGCGGTCTACGCGTACGACTTCTCGGAGCGGAACGTCATCCCCGAGTGGGAGTTCCTCAAGCACGAGGGAACGCGTCGGAAGGAGCTCGTGCCGAGATCCAGCGATTCCGACTACTGGCGCGACGTCGGCACGCTGGAGCAGTACTGGCTCGCCAACCTCGACCTGGTACAGCCCCACCCGAAGTTCAACGTCTACGGCGAGCATTTTCCCCTCTTCGCGGCCCCCGGTCATTTCCCGCCCGCCAAGTTCGTCCACGAGATGCCCGGTCGCACGGGAATCGCCGTCAACTCGATCGTCGCGGACGGCGTCATCGTGAGCGGCGCCACGGTGCGCGAGTCGGTCCTCGGCTCCGGCGTCTACGTTCACAGCTGGGCGTTGATCGAGAAGTCGGTGCTCCTGGGCGGAGAGCTCCGTGGGGGGATCCTCACCGAAACCAGCATCGGCCGGCGCTGCCGCGTCCGCAACGCGATCATCGACAAGAACGTCCATCTCTCGGAGAACATGTCGATCGGCTACGACCGGGGCGAGGACGACCGGCGCGGACTGAAGACGGTGTCGCTCAGCGGGAGCAACGACTACATCGTCGTCGTCCCGAAGGACTTCTCCCTGTAGCCCTCCGGGCGGGCCAGGCGAGGCGGTGGGGGCCGTGACCCCGGAAGGGGTCGACGAGGTCCTTCTCTCGCCGGACGGAAGGTCGGTGGCGGGCGTCGTGCGCGGCCTTTCCTCCGCTGATCGCGATGGACCGGGACTATGCTGAGGAGGCGGCAAGGAAGGGAACAGCCCATGCGCAAGCAGGTCATCGCTCAGGAAGCCAGGGACGAGCGCACCGTGGAGGGGAGCTTCCTGAACCTGGAGGCTCTCGCCCGGGTCGAGATCACGTCCGAGGACCCCGCCCATCCCATCGAGTCCGCGCTCGTCCCCGGCAATGGGGACGGCTGGCGGGCGGCGGGATCGGGACCCCAGCGAGTCCGCGTCCTCTTCGACGAGCCGCAGCGGATCCGGCGGGTCCGCCTCGTCTTCGAAGAGAGTCACGCCGAGAGGACGCAGGAGTTCGCCCTCTCGTGGATCCCGGCGGGGGAGAAGGCGGGCCGGCCTCTCGTGAGGCAGCAGTACACGTTCAGCCCGGGCGGCGCGACGCGCGAGATCGAGGAGTACAGCTTCGACCTGCAGGGGGTGGCGGCGCTCGAGCTGGAGATCACCCCCGACATCAGCAAGGGCGCGGCAGTCGCCTCGCTGGTTTCTCTCCAGGTCGCCTGACCATCGCGGCGGATCGGGTCAGGCCGAGGAGTCACTCAGTCTGACGCGGGAAGGAACGCACCGTCGTCACTTCGTTGTTGAGGCTCGCCGCCGTCGTTGATGACGGCGTAGGCGAGGAACGGGCCTTCGCCCGAGGTCCGGCGGATCCGGGCATAGCCGTGCGTGGTGCCGGGGGCCCAGGCGGAGAGAACGGTGTTCTTCTGCCACCAGCCTCTTGCCGGGATGGTGAGCCCGCTCTCCGAGTGAACGAGCTGCCCGGTCGCGCCGTCGTAGACGTCGACGGCGAAGACGTCGTCGCCGCCCCCGGCTTCGCCGGTATTCACGATGGCGAGGTTCGTCCGGTTCGAACCGTTCTGCTGGAGACCGTAGAGCCACGCCGTCTCGTTCGATGCCCCGCCGGAGGGCGTCGCCGGGTAGAAGAGACCGTACCTGCCCCCGCCTCCCGGCGCCGACGTGCGTGCGCCGACGACGATTCCGGAGAGATCCGCGTCGCTCGAAGTGACGAAAAGAGCGCCGACGTAGCCGCTCCCCGCCGGCCCGATTCCGGGAGCCCCGTGGTCGCGGAAGTACTGGAAGACGTTCGGCAGGATCACCTGCGCACCGGCTCCGAGCGGGAGCGAGACGGAAGCGGTGTGCGCGGGTCGATCCACCTGATCGGAGACGAAGGACAGGGTCAGCGTCCGGGCGCGGGTCGACCAGTTCGTCGCGACGAGCTCGCTCGTGTAGACGCTCGCCTCGATGACGACGGGAATCGTGAGGCCGGAGACGGCCGCGGTCGTCGCCAGCTGCGGAGGGATGAAGGACCCGTCGGAGTTGGCCTGGTCGTTCACCACGCCGTATGCGAAGTACGGTGCCGTCCCGCCGACGCGTTCGACCTTCACGAAGCCGTTCGTCATGCCGTGCTCACCGAGGACGCCTCCGACCTGCAGGAAACCGCCCGGCGGAAGCGTCACGTCCGGGCGGACGATCCGGGTGGCCGAATCGCCCGAGCAGACGGTCACGCGCAGGGTGACATCCCCCTCGGCCGGGGTGCCGGCGTTCTGGAATGCCACGTTCGAGCGGTCGGTCGCGTTCTCGCGGAGCCCGCAGACGTACGCCGTCCCGGTGAGGGCCCTCCAGGCCGGGGTCCCGCCGTAGGCCAGGCCCGCCTGGCCGTTGGCGACGGCCGTCGTCGTTCGGACCGTCGCGGCGACGTCGGAGAGGGACGGGACGCCGCTGACGGCGACGGACAGTGTCCCGCCTCGGTTGCCGGAAGCGGGGATCGGTGCGCCCAGTCGCGAGAGGAAGGCCAGGGCGTCGGGCTCGATGATCTGCCGGCGTGCGGGGAGGGTGACCTGCGCGGTGCCGGAGCCG
The DNA here is from genome assembly GCA_937927565.1 of uncultured Holophagales bacterium. GTDB lineage: Bacteria > Acidobacteriota > Thermoanaerobaculia > UBA5066 > UBA5066 > UBA5066. The sequence continues at coordinate 2,110 of CALBDV010000482.1, read as the reverse complement.
CCGCCGAGCGTCGAGGCTCCGGTGTAGGTGAGCCGGACGGAGGCGTCGCGATCGGAGCGGTTCGTCAGCGTCAGCTCCGACGTGTAGTGGGAGGGCGCGACGCCGAAAACGTCGAGGACGATCGGGACGAAGACGACCCCTTCGGTCGAAGGAGTCCCGCCGGACTGATCCACCGAGAAGGACTTGCCGCCGATCGCGAGCGTTCCGGACCGTGGCGAGGAGTCGAGGTTCGGCGCGACGGAGTAGGTGAGGCTTCCGGAGCCGGTGCCGCTCCAGCCCGAGGTGACGACGATCCAGGAGTCGTCGGACGTGACGGACCAGGAGCAGCCCATGGACGGCGTCACCTGGATCGTTCCCCGCCCTCCGGCCGGGCCGAACGACTGCGAGAACGGGGGGGAGAGCCCGATGAAGCCGCAGTTCATGATCTCGAAGGCGGCGTCGCTGGTGTCCGAGGTCGATCCCGCCGCGTCGCTCACGCGAACGTGACAGACCTTCGACATCGCAAAGGGGACGGTCCAGGAGTACGAGCCTGTGTTCGGGGTGCTCGCCACGATGACCTCAGGGTCGACGAGCTGCCCGTCCCACGGCGACGTGGTCGAGTATTCGATCTTCACGTTCGCGATGGCGCCGCTGGCGGTCCAGGTGATCGGGTGCACGGAGCCGACCTGCCACGCCTCGCCGCCGTTCGGCGAGGTGACCCGGAGGGTCGGGGCGCCGCCGGAGTCGACGGTCATCGAGAAGACGCCGGCCCCGGCCGTTCCGGCATAGATGCGGGTGTGGTCGGCCGGGTCGATCGCGAGGGCCCGGACGTCGGTGTTCGTCAGGCCGGAGTCGAGGTGGTTCCACGTGGCTCCGCCATCCGCGGAGAACGCGACGCCGTCGGAACCCGAAGCGTAGAACGTGCCGGGAGCCGCCTGGTCGGCGACGAGGTCGCCGTTCCAGGAATGGAGGCCCGTCACCCGGGTCCAGGTCGTCCCACCGTCCGTCGTCCGGTAGACGCCGTCCATTCCGAGCATCAGCACGGTGCTCGAGCTCGTCGGGTGGACGGCGATCGCCACCACCGAGGACGGCGCTGCGCCGGCCGGTGGAGTTCCCGCGATCGAGGTCCAGGTCGCGCCGCCGTTCGTGCTCTTCTTGACGCCGCCGAACGTCATCGCCGCCCAGACGACCTGGGAGTTCCCCGGATCGACCGCCAGCGCGTTGACGAAGCTGTGCCCGGGTCCCGTGTAGGCGACGCCCCACGTCAGGCCGCGGTCCGTGCTCTTGTAGATGTGGTCGACCGTCCCGGCATAGAGCGTGGCCGGCGAGGAGGGGTCGATCGCCAGGGACCAGGTCGACTCGAGGAGCACGGGAACGTAGGTCGCGCCGGCGTCGTCGCTTCGGCCGAGAGCACCGCCCGTTCCGGCATAGACGATGGAGGCGTTGGACGGGTCGAACGCGATCACCGTGGTCTCGTAGCCCGTCGAGACGGCGCTCCAGGTGGTGCCGCCGTTTCTCGTAACCGAATATCCCGTCGCCGTTCCCGCCACGACCGTCGACGAGCTCGCGGGCGACACCGCCAGGGCGGTGACTGTCGTTCCTGCTGGTCCGATGGGACTCCACGAGTTGGTGTCGGCCGCGAGACGGGGCGCGGGAGCGAGGAGCGCCGATAGGGCGAGGAGCACCGGGGCGACGAGAACGGGGTTGGCGCGTGGCGTGGCGTGGTTCATCCGGAATCCCCTTCCGAGTCGCGGGCAGGCAGAGCGGCAGCCTCTACGCCTGGGACTCACCTCGAGCTGCATTGCGGCACGGAACGATAGGGGAGACGAGACGGCGCCGCAAGAAACAGGACCGGGCGGGGACGGGTGGCGACGCTACGCCCCGCCCGGATCGTGACATCGACGAGGCGCGCCGCCTCGATGGGCGGTAGAATCGCGCGTTTCGGTTCGACCGGCCCGTGCGAGGAAAGATCAATGCCTAAGACAGTTCGTCGTTCCCTCTCGGGGAAGCCTTCGTCCCGCCTTTCCGGCGTCCGGCTCGGCGTTCGCGGCGCGTGCACAGCGATCGCCGTTCTCGCGCTGGCGGCGCTTCCGGCGCTTCCGGCCGAGGGGCAGAGAATCACAGAGGTCGT
>CALBDV010000481.1 GCA_937927565.1 uncultured Holophagales bacterium | reverse complement strand
GTCGAACAGCATCCCGACCGAGACGAAGAAGAGGCTCGAAAGGACGTCGCGGAACGGGGCGAACGTCGAGGAGACGTCCGCGATCGACTCGCTCTCGGCCAGGACGATCCCCGCCGCGAAGGCGCCCATCGCCGCCGAGGCGCCCGCGGTCTCCACGAGGGCGACGATCCCGAGGAGGACGACGAGCGCCGCGGCCGTGAAGGTCTCGGGCCCCGCCACGCGGACGAAGCGGTCGAGGACCCTCGGCACGACGAACCGGGCGACGCCGATGAGGAGCGCCGACCCGACGACTGCGACGGCCACCTTCGTCAGGACCGCCCCTGTCCCGGGCGCAACAGGCCCCTGGAGCGCGAGCGCGGGGAGGAGGAGGATGAGCGGGATGACCGCGAGGTCCTGGAAGAGGGCCACGCCGAGGAACTGCTTGCCGGAAGGTGAGCCGAGCTCGTCCCGCGACGCGAGGACGGGCAGGACGACGGCCGTGGACGAGACCGAGACGAGAAGGCCCGCGAAGAGCGCTTCCCTGGGCCCGACCACCCGGAAGGCGAGGAGGACCGCCGTCGTCACCCCTGCGGCGAAGACCATCTGGAGCGCCCCCCCGACGAGCGCCGTACGTCCCAGCGTCTTGAGCCTCGCCAGCGGGAACTCCAGCCCGACGAAGAAGAGGATGAGCGCCACTCCGAGCTCGGCGATCCCGCTGACGCGGGCCGGGTCCTCCACGAGACCGAGCGCATGCGGGCCGATGAGCATCCCCGTCACGAGGAACGCGGCGATGGAGGGCGCCTTCAGCTTGCGGAAGAGGAAGATCACCGGGAGAGAGGCCGCGAGGACCCAGGCGAGATCGCGGAGGAAGACCGACCCGTGCACGTCAGAACCTCAGCGCCGCGCCCAGCAGCACGCTGTCGGCCGTTTCGTCGAAGCGCTGCCAGGTGCTCGAGTCGGGGGGGGTGATCTCCTCGGTCTCGGCACGGGCCGCCGAGAGGGAAATGGAGATGCGTTCCGACGCGAACCACCGGACGCGCGCGGAGAAGGCGCCTCCGGTCTCCGACCGGACCGGCCGGAGCCGCCCGGGTGACCCGGACGCGACGCTGCGCGTGCCGTAGCTGAGACCGGCAGAGACGCCGAGCCTGCGTGTCGCGAACCACGTCGCCTCGACGGCCACGTCCCGCGCGATCACGCGCCCTTCGGCGTAGGGGCTGGAGAGGGACGTGGTGACATCCGACGAGGACGTCGTCTCGGCGTACCTCCCCGAGGCGTCGACGGCGAGTCTCCGGTCGAGAAGAAGCAGCCGCGCTCCGAGCCTCGCCCGCCAGACGCTGCCCTCCGAGGTCAGGGTCGAGAAGAACGGCTGCGCGCTCCCGGTGAAGGCGCTCGCGTCTTCGCGCGTCAGGTCCGTCTCGCCGTAGCTCCCGGTGGCGCTCACCTCGTGCTCGCCGAGGCGCAGGGCGAGGCCGAGGGAGCCCGTCGCGACCGACGAGCGCGTCCCCGCCGTCGAGACGTCAGCCCGGCCCGAGGGACGCTCCACTCCCGTAGACGCAGCCGTTTCCCTCTCGTTTCCGTACTCGAAGCTCCCGCGCGCAGCGAGGTTCCTCCCGAAGAACCACTCGGCCGAGAGGTCCGCCTTCCGGGCCGATCCGTCTCCCGCGAAGCGAACCTCCAGGCTCGACTCCTGCCCAGAGAAGCTCCCGAACGAGTCGCGGTTCGCACCCGTCAGGGCGAAACGCGCCGACACGCTCGAGGACCGAGCGACGTACGGCAGAAGCGCGAGTGGGGTCCGGCCGTCGTCGCCGACCGGCGCGAACCAGCGCGTCGCCGCCACGTCGACCGTGTGCGCCCTCCCGTCGGCGGAGTACTCGTAGGCCGACGAGGGGGTCCCGTCGAGAACGACGACGGGCCTGTCCGTCGCGCTCCCCTCGTACCCGAACCCGATCGACAGCTCCGTCGCGAACGGGGGCTCGGCGGCGCCGAGCGACCGCCCGAGGAGGAGGAGCGTCAACAGGATCCGGCTTCGGGACGGCATCTCCCCCTGAGGTTAGCCGAAGACGCGCCCTTCCCTTCGAGATCTACTTCGCCGCGGGCGGAGGGCACTCCGAAAGGACCTTGTCCCTGGCGAACGAGAAGTGCATCTGGACGATCTTCCAGCTCCCGGCCCGCTTCTCGAGGACCCCCGTCCAGCGGGTGTCCTTCCAGCACGACTCCTTCCCCTCCCAGGACCCGCAGTCCTCGAGAATCGAGGAGAACCAGGCCACGTCTCCGGCGCGCGAGAAGGTGATGGCGAGGTCCTTCACCTCGAAGCGGGTCGCCACGAAGCGAGGGTCCATGAACCCGTCCAGGAGCCTGGAGAATGCAGCCCATCCCCGTACCGTCGACTTCGAGTCGGGATGGAAGATGAAGAGGTCGTCGTCGTGCGTCAGGACGCTCTCCAGGCGCGCCCTGTCCTTTCGGAGCGCCCAGCCGATGGAGTCACGAATGGCCGCTTCGACCACGGTCCTCTCCCCCGTCTCCGCGGACTCTCCCGACGGCTCGAGCGGCACGACCACGCGGAGAGTGGCGTCGATCCTCGCGGCGAGGTCCGCGGGGTACCAGTGGCCGATGTCGGGCGCCACGACGAAATCGACGAGGAGCCCGGTGCTCCGCATCACCTCGGCCGTCTCTCTCTGGTCGGCGAGGCGCGGGTCCCGCTCGGTCGTCAGGAGCGTCCCCCTCACGCCTCGCGCCGCGGCCGCCCGGGCACTCTCGGCCGTGAAGCCGGGAGGCCTCGGCGGGCATAGGGAGACGAAACCGGATACCGGGAACGTCCCGGCGGCAACCACCTCGAGGGCCGCCGCCCCGCCCGACGAGAATCCGCCAATGACCACCCGGGCAGGGTCGACCGGGTATCCCGTGACGAGCTTCGCGTGAACGTCCTTCAGCTCGCGGAGCGTGCGCGGGGCGTCCTGCATCCAGTCGTATCCGTCGGGCGCGACGAGCTGGGTCGACTGCGGGTACGCCACGACGAAGCCCTGCTGGAGGAGCGGCGAGGTCCAGTGCGGGCGGAAGGCATCGACGTTCTCGCCCCCTCCGTGAAGCGCGATGAAGAGCGGGAGCTTCTTACCCGGGCTGGCGCCGGGAGGAACGACGACGTCCAGTCGCGGCTTCACGAGCTTCTCGGCCTCGGCCCTGCGCGCCTCGCAGCGCTTCTCGATCCGGGCGAAGCGCGGCAGCGCCTTCAGCGGAGCCCAGAGGTCGGCGAAGAAGTCGAACCTGCCGTACCAGGCCCCACGGGAGAGACCGAGCTCGAGAGCCCCTGCCGCCTTCTCCGGCTCCCCGAGCCTGACGCGCATCAGGGCGAGGTTGTACGTGTTGGCACGCAGCCGATCGGGATACGCGTCCACCGCCTTCTCGAGGATGGCCGCCGCTTCGGCGTACATCTTCTCGTTCGACAGGCGGATGACCTCCGCGCGCATCTCGGCGTAGCTGGCGAAGGCAGGCGGCTTCTCCCGAGCCAGCGCAGTCCCGTCGAGTACCACGAACACGGCCGCGAGCGCCACTGCGGCAGGAGCGACACGTCTCATTCGGTCCTCCTCGAATCGAGATCCACGGCGGGGTCCCGCTCCGAGGTACGCGCTGCGTCGCGGCAGGTTTCCGGGAAAGAGCGGTGCTCGCTCCTCCACGGGCATGGCGGCCCCGTCGGGTCGGCTCCCGGCCGTGGCTCAGCGCACGAGCGCCGAGGGCTCGATCGCGACGTGGAAGAGGTCAGGGGCGTGGGTCCAGCGCTCGAGCGCATCCGCCGTCGCGGGCGAGGTCGTCCGGAGGAGCGCGCCGAGGGCGGCCTTCACGGCGGGCGTGATCGGCGTCTTCGAGACGACCTCGACCGTCACCTTCGTCTCCGGGAAACGGCGCGGCGCCCCCTCGCGCAGGACGAGGTCGGTCATGAGGGGATTCGGGTCCAGGACCTTCACGCCCGGGTAGCCGAGCTTCTCGAAGGTCTCCTCCCAGAGCGGCCGGGCGTAGCCGAAGTGGGTGCAGTTGAGGCTCACGACGAGCGGGCCCTTCTTCTCCGGGAGCCGCCCGATCGCCTCTTCCACGAAGCCCCGGATGCGCACGGCCGTCTCCTCGCTGTGGGCTCCCCGCTCGATCGCGCCGGTCAGCTTCGGGCACGGCTGCCCGACGATCGTTCCTGCGGGTACTCCCCTCTCGACGAGAAGCTTCCGGTGCGCACCGGAATCGATCGTCCCCTTCGTCGCGAAGATGATCGCCGTGGCGTCCGGCGTTGCCTTCAGCGTCTGCTGGATCAGCTCTGCCCCCATCGGGACGATGCTGACGGTCTCCGTCGTCCCCTTCCGGGCGTGCTCCGTCTTCCCGTAGAAGACCGAGAGAGTGTTGCAGGCGACGAGGATCAGGTCGGGCCGGTAGCGGCTCTCCATCGCCGCCAGGGCGGCGTCGAAGACGCGGACCTTGTCGGCCTCGTCCTTGAGGTCGTTGTAGCCGATGGCGTCGTCGAGGAGGGCGTT
>CALBDV010000480.1 GCA_937927565.1 uncultured Holophagales bacterium | reverse complement strand
CAGGGAAGGCGTTCCGATGAGCCGACGAAGGAAGCACCCGACCCCGTGGATCGAGCCTCTTGGCCCGCTCTCCGAGGTCCCGTCTCCCGAGAGGGACGAGCGGGACGAGCCGCCTCTTCCGCCCGCGAGCCGGCGGGAGTTCCTCAGGGGGCTCGGCATCGGCGCGGCGGTGACGCTGACGGCCTGCCAGCGCTCCCCGGTGCGCCACGCGCTGCCGTACCTCGTGCCGCCGGACGAGATCACGCCGGGCGTCCCGGTTCACTACGCCTCGACCTGCACGGCGTGCCCGGCCGCGTGCGGTCTCATGGTGTCGGCCCTCGACGGGCGTCCCGTGAAGCTCGAGGGGCACCCCGATCACCCGCTCTCGAAGGGGGGCCTCTGCGCGATCGGGCAGGCCGACGTGCGCGCCCTGTACGACGCGGGACGCCTGCAGGGACCGACCCTCGGGGGCAGGCCGGTCACCTTCGCCGAGCTGGACGCCCACGTTCTCGCGAGGCTCGGGGAGGTGCGCGAGGCGGGGAAGAAGGTCTTCGTCCTCGCACCCACGCTGTCGGGACCGACGGCCCGGGAGACCGTCGCGCGGTTCCTCGCCCCGTATGGCGGGACCCTCGTCGAGCACGACCCGGGCCCGGCCTCCTCCTCGGCGCTGCTCGAGGCCCACGGGCTCCTGACCGGCCGCCCGCTCGCTCCGGCGCTGGACCTCGCTCAGGCCGACCTCGTCGTCTCCCTGGGAGGAGATCCGCTGGCCACCGGCCCGGAGCCCGTCGCGCACACGCAGGCATGGGCGGCCCGGCGGAGGGAGAGCGGACGCCGAGGAGCCCCCCGCCTCGTGCAGATCGAGGGCTCGCTCTCGCTGACCGGCGCGGCCGCGGACGAGAGGTGGAGCTCCACGGCGGCCGAGCGGCGCGCTCTCGCCCTCTTCATTGCGGCCGGAGTGGCCCGGAAGACCGGCGCAGGCGACGTCGCGGCCGCACTGGGCTCCGTCCCGGACCCACCCACGCCGGCACGGGCTGCCGCGCTGGTCGCCGAGCTGGTGGCCTGCTGCGGGCGCTCCCTCGTCGTCAGCGCCTCCGACGATCTCTCCGAGCAGCTCGCCGTGGCGATCACGAACCGGCTTCTCGGGAACGAAGGGAAGACGCTCGACGTCGTCCGGCCGTCGCTCGTCCGGCGGGGGCTCGACCGGGACCTCGCGGCGTTCCTCGGGGACGTCGAGTCGGCGGCCGCCGGCGCCGTGTTCGTCCTCGACCTCGACCCGGTGGACGAGCTCCCGGGGGGCGAGGCTCTCGCGACGGCGCTCGCCGGCCTCCCGCTGTCGGTGGCGATCACCGACCGACCGACCGCCACCGCGGCGGCCTGCGGCGCGGTCGCGGCCGCCCACCACGCCCTGGAGCGGTGGGGCGACTTCGAGCCGCGCGCGGGCCTCGTGACCTTCGCGCAGCCCACGCTGCGCCCGCTCTACGGGACGCGGCACCCGATGGAGAGCATCCTGCGCTGGTCGGGCGAGGAGAGTCCGGACTACCGGGAGCGGATGAGAGCGGGCTGGGAGACGCGCGCCGGAGCGGGGGCCGCGTTCTCCGGCCTCTTCACCCGCGCCCTCCAGAACGGCAGGTCCGAGGAGCTCTCGGCCGCCTTGCCGCCGCTCCCGCCCCAGGTGCCAGATTCCGAGGGGCTGGCGCGCAGCGTGACGGCGCTTGCCGCGGCCGTCGCGGCCGCCTCGGCCGTCGCGACGAAGACGGAGGTCCCCGCGCTCGAGGTGGAGCTCGTGGCGCAGGTCGGCCTCGGCGCCGGGCGGAGCGCGCACGTGCCGTGGCTCCGCGAGCTGCCCGACCCGCTCACACGCGTCTCCTGGACCGGTTGCGTGCGCCTCGCTCCGTCGCGTGCCGAGGCGCTCGGCGTGGCGGACGGCGACCACGTGAGGGTGGAGGTGGCGGGACGCTCGGTCACGCTCCCGGCGCGGATCCTCCCCGGGCAGGACCCGAGGGTCCTGGGCGTCCCGGTCGGCTTCGGCCGCAAGGACGGCGACGGCGGGGTCGCCGGGCGGAACGGCTATCGCCTCGCGCGGCTCGAGGGGCGCCTCCGAACGCAGGGGCTCGCCGCGACGGCAACGAAGGCCGCCGGGCACGAAGACCTGCCGCTCATGCAGCCTCACGGGACGACGGAGGGGCGGCCGATCGTCTATCAGCTCTCCCGGTTCGACGAGGCGATCGAGAGCGACGAGCACCACAAGGCCGAGAGCCTCTGGCCCGGCCGGCCGCCCACCGTTCCGAAGTGGGAGATGGTGATCGACCTCGACGCCTGCACCGGGTGCAGCGGGTGCGTCGTCGCGTGCCAGGCCGAGAACAACCTGCCGGTCGTCGGCCCGGACGAGATGCGCCGGCACCGGGACATGTACTGGCTGCGGATCGACCGTTACTTCGTGGGAGACGCCGAGAGCCCGGACGTCCTCTTCGAGCCGATGCTCTGCTCGCAGTGCGAGAACGCGCCCTGCGAGACCGTCTGCCCGGTGGCGGCCACAGTCCACAGCGAGGACGGGCTGAACCAGCAGGTCTACAACCGGTGCGTCGGGACCCGCTACTGCGCGAACAACTGCCCGTACAAGGTGCGGCGCTTCAACTGGTTCGATTACCCCGCCGCCGCGCCGGTGGAGAAGCTCGTCCTGAACCCGAACGTCGTCGTGCGCTCGCGGGGCGTGATGGAGAAGTGCACGTTCTGCGTGCAGCGGATCCAGGCGACCCGGATCGCGGCCCGGCGGGACGGCCACGAGGACTGGCGCGGTCTCGGCGGGAAGACGGCCTGCCAGGAGAGCTGCCCCGCGAAGGCGATCACGTTCGGGGACGCCACCGACCCGCGCGGCGAGGTGGCGGCGATGAAGAAGAGCCCCCGCGCCTTCCAGGTGCTGGCGGAGCTCGGCGTGCGGCCCGCCGTCACCTACCTGGCGAAGGTGAGGACGAAAGAGGGCGCGGCGGCGGGGAAGGAGACCGCATGAGCGCCGGCGCCGAGCGCGTCGAGGAGCTCATCCTCGGCAACCCCACCTTCTCGCAGGTGACGAACGAGATCGCGAGCCCGATGGAGCGCCGTCCGGGACCCGCCTGGTGGGGCGCCTTCCTGACGGCGGCCTCGGTCCTCACGCTGGGGGTGGTCCTGATCGGCTACACCATGTCGACCGGCATCGGGGTCTGGGGTCTCAACCGGACCGTGGGCTGGGGCTACGACATCACCAACTTCGTCTTCTGGGTCGGGATCGGGCACGCCGGGACCCTCATCTCCGCGATCCTCCTCCTCTTCCGGCAGCGCTGGCGCACCTCGATCGCCCGCGCGGCCGAGGGGATGACGATCTTCGCGGTCCTCTGCGCGGCGATCTTCCCGCTCATCCACATGGGCCGTCCCTGGCTCGCCTTCTGGGTCTTCCCGTACCCCAACACGCGCGGGCCGATCTCGGTGAACTTCCGCTCGCCGCTCCTCTGGGACGTCTTCGCGATCTCGACGTACTTCACCGTCTCGCTCCTCTTCTGGTACGTCGGCCTCATCCCCGACCTCGCGACGATGCGGGACCGGAGCACCGGCTGGAGGCGCCGGATCTACGCCTTCCTGGCCCTCGGCTGGGACGGGGGGACGCGGACCTGGCAGCGCTACGAGAAGGCCTGCGTCCTCCTCGCAGGGCTCGCCACGCCGCTCGTCGTGTCGGTCCACACGATCGTCTCCTTCGACTTCGCCACGAGCGTCATCCCGGGCTGGCACACCACGATCTTCCCGCCGTACTTCGTCGCGGGCGCCGTCTTCAGCGGCTTCGCGATGGTGATCACGCTCCTCCTCGTCACGCGGAAGGTGCTCGGCCTCGAGCGCTACATCACGGCGAGCCACTTCGAGAAGATGGCCAGGGTGCTCCTGACGACCGGGATGATCGTCGGTTTCGCCTATGCCACGGAGCTGTGCATCGCCCTCTACAGCGGCAACCGCTACGAGCGCTTCACCTTCGAGAACCGGGCGTTCGGCCCCTACGCGTGGGCCTACTGGACGATGGTCGCCTGCAACGTCCTCGTGCCCCAGGTCTTCTGGTGGGCGCGCGCCCGGCGCTCGGCGCTCGTCCTCTTCGTCGCCGCGTGCCTCGTGAACGTCGGGATGTGGTTCGAGCGGTTCAACATCATCGTGACGTCGCTTCACCGCGACTACCTCCCCTCCTCGTGGAGCTACTACACGCCGACGCTCGTCGAGATGGGGATCCTCCTCGGGAGCTTCGGGCTCTTCTTCACCTGCTTCCTCCTCTTCGTGCGCTTCGCGCCGGTCGTGGCGTTTCACGAGGTGAAGCTGACGCTTTCCGAGCAACGGGAGACCGCCCATGCCGTCCGCTGACAGCGCCGTCGCCTCGCCTATGGGCTCCCGCAGGCGAATCCACACGCTGGCCTTTGACGACCCCTCGCGGGCCCTCGCCGCCGTCCGGGCGCTGCGGGCCGACGGGTTCGAGGTGGACGACGTCCACACGCCGTACGCGGTGCACGGGATGGACGAGGCGCTCGGGCTGCCCGAGACGCGGCTGGGGCTGGCGACGCTCGCCGGAGGGCTCCTCGGTGCGGGCGTGGCCTTCGGCTTCCAGTTCTGGACGCACGCGGTCGACTGGCCGCTCGTCATCGGCGGGAAGTCGCCGCTCGCGCTGCCGGCCCAGGTCCCGGTCAGCTTCGAGCTGACGATCCTGTTCGCCGCGTTCGCGACGGTGGGGACGTTCCTGGCGCGGCGCCGGCTCTTCCCGCGGATCGCCGTGACGCCGCCGTCGCAGCCGGGTCCGGGCGTCACCGACGACAGGTTCGTCGTCCTCGTCGTCGAGCGCGACGCCGGCTTCCGCCCGGCGCGTCTCCGCGAGCTGGCTCGGGAGCTGGGGCCGGTCGAGACCGTCGAGGGCTGGAGGGTGATGTGACCCGCTCGAAGAGCCGCGGCGCGCCCGCGCCGATCCTGGCCGTCCTGGCCGCCGTCGGCAGCCTGGCCGGCTGCTCCGCCGAGGGGGATCGGCCCGGGATGACGTTCCTTCCTGAGATGGTCGATTCGGGCGTGGTCCACGCGTACGACCGGAACCCGATGAGAGAGAGCGTCCCGTCTCTCTTCCTCCCGCCCGCGGGGACCGTGCCCGTCGAGCGGCTCCCGTTCGAGTACGGCCCGGGCCCCGAGGAGGCGCGGCGGGCGGGAGTGGAGCTGCGCAACCCGTTCGTCGCGGGGCCGGAGTCGCTGGCGCGCGGCAAGCAGGTCTACGACACGGTCTGCACCGTCTGTCACGGTCCGAAGGGCGAGGGGGACGGTCCGATCATCGGCCGGTTCCCGAACCCGCCGAGCCTCCTGGCGCCGCACGCGCAGGGGCTCCCGGACGGGCAGATCGTCCACGTCATCACCCGGGGCCAGGGGATCATGCCGTCCCACGCCGCCCAGGTCCTCCTCGAGGACCGTTGGAAGGCGGTGCTGTACGTGCGGCAGCTCCAGGGGGTCCCGGCGGTCCCGCCGGAGGTGGCGCCATGACCGAACGGACCCTCTCCCGGCTGCTCCGGACCCGGCCGCTCGAGGCGGGCGCCCTCGGCGTCGTCGCCGCCGGGCTCCTCGTGGCCGGAGCGGTCCTGGATCCGCGGCAGGCGTTCGCGGGCCTCCTGACCGCCGCGCTCTTCGGGCTCATGCTCGCTCTCGGAGCGGCGGTCTTCGCCGCGATCCAGGGCGTCTCCGGGGCCCGGTGGTGGGCCCCGGTCTACGGGGTGACGGCCTCGGTCGCCGGGACCTTCGCGGTCCCCGCGGCTCTCCTCGGTCTCACGCTTCTCTTCGGGATCCCCGCGCTCTACGCATGGGCGCAGCCCGAGGCGGCGTCGAACCACCTCCTCGCGGCCAAGGCCGTCTGGCTCAACCGCCCCCTCTTCCTCGCGAGGGCCCTCCTGATCCTCCTCGTCTGGGCCGGGGTCATCGGCCTCCTGCGGGACCGGCTGCGCGCCCTCGGATCGGGAGAGCAGGGCGCGGCCAGGCGCTTCACCCGGACGTCGGTCGCCTTCCTCCTCGTCCTCGGCCCCACGATCTCCGTGGCCTTCTGGGACTGGGTGATGTCCCTCGAGCCGGAGTGGTACAGCACGATGTTCGCGGTCTACGGTTTCGCGGGGACCTTCCTCGGAGGGATCGCGACCGTCACCGCGGTCGCGCTCTTCCTCGACGCCCGCGGTGGGCTGCCTCAGCCGCTGTCGGCCGCGACGCGCCACGACCTTGGCAAGCTCCTGTTCGGCTTCGCCACGTTCTGGGCCTACATCTGGTTCTGCCAGTACCTCCTGATCTGGTACAGCAACATCCCCGAGGAGACCCCGTACTACGCGCTTCGCTTCCAGGGCGGCTGGACGGCGCTCTTCTGGCTCAACCCCGTCGTGAGCTTCCTCGTGCCGTTCGTGGTGCTGCTCGGCGCGAGCGCCAAGAAGCGGCCGACGGCTCTCGGCCACGCGGCGCTCGTCGTCATCCTCGGGCGGTGGCTCGACGCGTTCGTGATGGTCGCGCCCTCGGCGGGTCCGCTGCCCGCGATCCCGTTCTACGCCGTCGCGGCCTCGCTCCTCGTCCTCGCGGGGATGGCGCTCGCCTTCGACCGGCTCTGGCTTCGGGGGCGGGGCGTCGCCCGGGACGCTCCGCTAGCGGGGGAGGCGGCGCTCTCGTGAAGGCGGGGCGATCGTCCGTTCGTCGGCTCGATACTGTCGGGCGACAACTCTCGCGTGCCGCTCAGATCCCGCGCAGCCCGCTACC
>CALBDV010000479.1 GCA_937927565.1 uncultured Holophagales bacterium | reverse complement strand
CTCGAGGGGTTCCGGGAGGAGATCCGCACCTTCGCGAACTTCCCGAGCCTCTTCATGGGCCTGACGACGGCCGAGGACAAGCTCGAGATGACGGACGGCGTCCTCAGGATCGTCGACGCGAACGGCAAGGTCGTCGTCGACAACGCCGACCCTGCCACCTATCGTGAGATCATCGGGGAGGCCGTCGAGCCCGACTCCTACCTCAAGAGCCCGTATTTCAAGCCTTCCGGCTACCCGGGCGGGATGCTCCGGGTCGGGCCGCTCGCGCGCATGAACGTCATCGACGGCATCGACACGCCGAGGGCGAACGAAGAGTGGGCCGAGTTCCGGTCCCTCGAGCGCGGCGCTGTGCTGTCGTCCTTCCACTACCATTACGCCCGGCTCATCGAGATCCTCTTCGGGCTCGAGAAGATCGACCAGCTGCTCCACCACCCGGCGATCCTCTCGAAGCAGGTCCGGGCGCACGCCCGGCCGAACAACTTCGAGGGGATCGGCGTCTCGGAGGCTCCCCGCGGGACGCTGATCCACCACTACCGCATCGACGAGAACGGGCTGATCGAGTGGGCGAACCTCATCATCGCGACCGGCTTCAACAACCTCGCGATGAACCGCGGGATCCTCCAGGCCGCGCGGCACTACATCAGCAGCCAGGAAATCGAGGAGGGGATGCTCAACCGCGTCGAGGCCGTCATCCGCAGCTTCGATCCCTGCCTCTCGTGCTCGACGCACGCGGTCGGGGCGATGCCGCTCGTCGTCGAGCTGCGGGACGCCGGCGGCCGCCTCCTGGACCGGAAGGCGCGCTGACGGCTCCGCATCTTCCATCGGTGTCCGCGAACGGGCGCTGGCGGGACCATGGCCCCGCCAGCGCCCGTCCCTTCCGGATGATGGGAGCGGGGACGGGGCTCTCGTCCGTCGTCCCGTCGGCCCCCGGCGCTGCTAACATCCTCCCGAGAACCCGATGACTCGTCCCGGAAGCGAGCCGTTCGTCCCGTGTGCCCCGGAGCTCGTCCGCGAGGTCCGGCTGCTCGCCGTCGCCGGGCACGAGCGGTTCGAACGCGAGGTCTGGGCTTCGCTCCCGATTGCGGCCGTACCGGGCGTCTCGCCGACCCCGTCGTACCACAACGACCGCCACGTGGCGGCCGTGTGCGACGGCGCCGAGGCGGTCTTCGAGGCGCTGCAGGCCGGCTCGGACCCGTTCGGCATCGCCCGGGAAGCCCGCCGGTGGGCGGAGTCGACCGGAGAGCCCGAGCCGGGCCCCGATGCACTCCGGACCGCGTTCGGCGTCGCGTTCGCGTGCCACGACCTGGGGAACATCGCCGCGTCGACCCGGATCTCGCTGGACGGCCACGGGCTCGGCCTCGAGCACGCGCGGTTCTACGACTCGTCCGCCCTCTACAGTACCCCCGCGGTGGAGATCCGGAGCGCCGCCATCGCCCACGCCCTCCTCGTTTCGAAGGGCGGGGACTGCGGCCGGGTGCCGGCCCTGGCGCGCCTGGTCGAGCACCTCGTCCTCCAGACCGTCTTCCACTTCGAGAAGGTCTCCGACGACGCGCCCTTCTGGTCCCCGATGCAGGTCATCGACATGATCGGCTCCTACTTCTTCCTGTCCGTCCCGCGGCTCGAGGCCATTGCCGGCCTTTTCGCGGAGATGCGGGTCCAGCGGCCCGGCTCGATCCCGGTCCTGCCGTTCCTGACGTCTCTGGAGGAGCGCTTCGAGAAGCTCGTCGCCGACCCTGGCGCCCGCAGGGACGTTCTCGCGGCATTCGAGAAGAACCCCTTCGGGCGAACGGCCGAGTCGGTCTTCGACGTTCCGGACCGCTTCCGTGGGATGAGCCGCCCGGTCCCGTACGAGGAGGCGATCGCGGCGCTCCTGGCGCCGGACTGATTCCTTCCCGAAAAGGCTTCCTCCGGCCCGTCCCGCCCCCTAAACTCGGCGTCCGGCCGTGAACGAAGCTGACCGTCTCCAAAGTGCGCATCCCACGGAGGAATGATGGAAATCTCCTCGTCGAAGTCCCTTCCGGAGAACGCCTACCGCTCGCTGAAGCCGGGCGAGACGTACGAGCCGATCGTCCCCGCGGCCTCCCAGATGCAGGAGTTCACGCCGCGCTCCGTGACGCTCGGGATCGTCATGGCGGCCGTCTTCTCGGCGGCGGCGGCGTTCCTCGGCCTGAAGGTCGGCCAGGTCTTCGAGGCGGCGATCCCGATCGCCATCCTCGCGGTCGGCTTCGGCTACGCGTTCAAGCGCCGCTCGACCGTCCTGGAGAACGTCATCATCCAGTCGGTCGGCGCCGCCTCGGGCCTCGTCGT
>CALBDV010000478.1 GCA_937927565.1 uncultured Holophagales bacterium | reverse complement strand
CCGACGTTGTTCGGGTCCTGGTAGTAGTAGCGGCCGGTGCCGGAGACGGGGGCGCCGTCGAAGAAGTTCGCGGGCTGCCCGCCGATCCCGCCCAGGGTGCTCTCGTAGCGCGCGATCCCGGCCTGGAGGGCGGCGAGGACGTTCGCGAGGCCCCAGCCGCGGGTGACGTGGAAGTGGGCCAGGTGCTTCGTCACGTCCGGCATCGCCTCGAGGATCATCGAGTAGTAGGCGTAGACGCGGTCGGGCGGGGCCGAGCCGTCGTGGTCGGCGTGCTCGATGTCGTCGGCGCCGATGTCGAGGAAGCGCTTCGTGAAGGTGACGGCGTCCTCGAGCTTCGTCGGCCCCTCCATCGGGCAGCCCCAGATCGTGCTGACGGTGCCGTTGACCCGGATGCCCGCATCGTGGGCCTTGCGAATGCAGCGTTCCGCCTCAGCCCAGTACCCGGCGTGGTCGAGGCCCGAGTTCTTCTTCATGTGGGTAGCCGAGGTCGAGACCATCATCAGGATCCGGTCCGGCCCCCAGCCCTCGGCCTTCGCCTCGATCGCCCTGTCGACGGCCTTCTCGCGAATGGTGACCGCGGTCAGCTCGACGTCCTTGATCTGCTTCTCGACCCGCTTGCTCGACCGGATCCCCTTCAGGAGCTCGTCGGAATCTCTGAACTGTGGCATCGCTTTCGGGTTCCCGAGGTTCGTCACCTCGAGGCGCCGGTAGCCCGCGAGGACGAGCTCCTCGAGGACCCAGAGCTTGGCCTCGGTGGGAATCCACTTCTCCTCGTGCTGGAAGCCGTCGCGGACGGTGATGTCGGCGAGGTCGACGCGCTTCGGGAGGTTCCAGTTCGTCATGTTCACCTCAGAAGCTCGCGGGCCGCGAGGACCGTGAAGGCGTGCGTCTCGAACGTCATGGCGACGCTTCCGAGGTGGCCGCCCTTCAGGTAGTCGAGGCCGAGGGGGTGGGTCTTCGCCCGTTCGACGAGCTCCGCGACGACGGCAGGGTCACGGGGGTCGACGGGGTGGGCGTGAAGAGGGTCCGCCGCGCCGAGAAGAGCGTGAAGAAGCTCGTCGGGGCTGACGTGGGCGTCGTGGACGAGGTCTGCGAGGGCGGCGATGACCGGAACGATCGTGGCTTCCGGGAGCCCGGCGCGGGCAGCAACGTCCTTCACGAGCGTGGCGTGGTTCATCGGGGGGCCCCTTTCGGTGATGAGGCAGGTGTTGAAACCGGAGCGCTCCGGTCCGCGAGCGCCCCGAGAAACGCGACGATCGAAGCGATCTCGTCGTCGGACAGCTCCTTGCCGAGCTGGTGCCAGGCCATCTTCTTCACGGCCTCGTCGAGCCGGGCGACGGAGCCGTCGTGAAAGTAGGGACCGGTGGCGACGGCATTCCGGAGCGACGGGACCTTGAACTTCCGGCGGTCCTCCTCGTTCTTCGTCACCTGGAAGCGTCCCTCGTCCTTCGTCTCCCAGGCCTTGACGAGCCCCAGGAGCTGGTACTGGTTCGCCCCGATCGTGGGTGAGTTGTGGCAGGTGGTGCAGCCGGTCTTCAGGAAGAGCTGCAGGCCCGCGGCCTCCCGGTGCGTCAACGCGTTCAGGTCCCCGTTCAGGAAGTCGTCGAGGCGGTCGTGAGTTCGCAGCGTCCGCTGGAAGGCGGCGAGGGCCCGGGCGGTGTTGGAGAGGCTGATCGGCTCCGTTTCTCCCGGGAATGCCGCGGCGAAGGGCTCGCGGTATTCCCGGGCGGCGCGGAGGGCGGCCTCCACGGCGGCCGCGTCCGGCATCGCCATCTCGACGGGGTTCAGGAGCGGCCCGGCGGCCTGCTCCTCGAGGGTCTTTGCCCGCCCGTCCCAGAACTGGGCAACGTGGTACCCGGCGTTCTTCACGCTCGGCGAGTTCCTCGTCCCCTTCTCACCCTTCGCTCCGTTCGAGGTCCTTTCCCCGTCGGCACCCGAGGGCCTCTCGCCGTCCAGCCGGTGGCAGTCGTTGCACGACTGGGTGCCGTTCACCGAGAGACGCTTCTCGAAGTAGAGCTCTCTGCCGAGAGCGACGAGCGCGGGGGTGTCGGCCTCTGCGCCCGGCATCTTCTCGGGCAGGACGCCGAGCGTGGACTTCGCCTGCGCGGAGAGGGCCTTGCGGGCCGCGCGGTCGACCTTCGGCTCCGGCGCCTCCTTCCCGCAGGCCGCGAGGACGAGGAGTGCGGCGGCGGCTGCGAGGAGGCGGGTCCCGGTCATCGGGGCCGGATTCTAGACGCCCCGAGGGAATGCTTCCCATCGGCCCGGTGCGCTCCTACGATGGACCGATGTCTCGCAAGTGGCTCCGCCGCGGTCTCGTCGGCGTCGCGCTCGTCCTCGCCGCCGTCGTCCTGCGCTTCACGCTCCTGCGTCCCGACCCGGTCCCCGTCACCGTCGTCGCCGTCGAGCGCGGTGCCGTCGAGGAGACCGTCACCGGGAGCCGGGCCGGCACGGTGCGCTCCCGCCGCCGGGCCACGCTGAGCCCGGAGGTCGGCGGGCGCGTCGAGCGGCTCTTCGTCCGGAAGGGCGATCGCGTGAAGAAGGGCGACCCGCTCGTGAAGATCGCCGCCGACGACGTCCGGGCCCAGCTCACCCTCGCGGAGAAGTCGCTCGTCGTGGCCGAGGCGGCGGAGCGGGAGGCGTGCCGGGCGGCGGAGCAGGCCGTGCGCGATCTGGCACGAAGCGAACGGCTCGCGAAGGACGACGTTCTCTCGCTCGGTCTCCTCGAGAGGGCCCAGACGGAAGCCGGGATGACGGCTTCCGCCTGCGAGGCGGCCCGGGCCCGCGTGGGGCAGGCGCGTGCCTCGCTGGAGGTGGCGCGGGTCGGCCTCGGGAAGACGGTCCTCTCGGCCCCGTTCGACGGCGTGGTGGCGGAGCTCTCGACGGAGGAGGGGGAGTGGGTCACGCCCTCCCCGCCCGGCCTCCCGATCCCGGCCGTCGTAGAGCTCTTCGACCCGGACGACACGTACGTCAGCGCGCCGCTCGACGAGGTGGACGTGGGGCGCGTGAAGACGGGAGTCCCCGTACGGGTGACGTTCGACGCCTACCCGGGAAGGACGTTCCCGGGGAAGGTCACCCGCGTCGCGGACTACGTCCTCGACCTGAGGGAACAGAACCGGACGTTCGAGGTGGAAGTGGTCCTGGAAGACGCGGCGTTCGGCAGGACGCTCCTCCCGGGGACCTCGGCGGACGTCGTCGTCGTCCTCGCGCGCAAGCAGGACGTCCTGCGCGTTCCGTCGTATGCCCTCCTGCCGGGAGGTAAGGCGCTCCTCCTCGCGAAGGGGAGGCTCGTCTCCGCGAAGGTGGAGACGGGGCTGAAGGGAGCCGAGTGGGCAGAGGTCGTCTCGGGGCTCTCCGAGGGGGACGCCGTCGTCACGTCGCTCGACCGGTCGGAGGTGAAGGAGGGGGCGCGGGCGCGGGCCGAGGAGACCCGGTGATCGAGCTGACGGGCGTCTCGCGGACCTGGGACGTGGGCGGACGGCCCGTCCACGCCCTCAGGGACGTGACGCTCTCGATCGCGGCGGGGGAGTACCTCGCGGTCATGGGACCCTCGGGGTCGGGCAAGTCGACGCTCCTCTCGCTCCTCGGGGGTCTCGACCGCCCGACCGCCGGCTCCTACCTCTTCGAGGGTCGCGAGGTGGCGGCGCTTTCGGACGACGAGCTGTCCCGGCTCCGGCGCGAGCGGATCGGGTTCGTCTTCCAGTCGTTCCACCTCGTTCCGAGGATGACGGCTCTCGAGAACGTCGGCCTGCCGCTCGTCCTCGGGGGCGTCCCGCCCGCCGAGCGGCTCGCCCGGGCCGCCGAGGCGCTCGCCTCGGTGGGGCTGACGGAGCGCAGCGGCCACCGGCCGGACCAGCTCTCCGGCGGCGAGAAGCAGCGCGTCTGCCTCGCGCGAGCCGTGGTCACGGGTCCCGGTCTCATCCTGGCCGACGAGCCGACGGGGAACCTCGACAGCCGTTCCGGCGCAGAGATCGTGGCCCTTCTCGAGAGGCTCCACGCCGGGGGACGGACGCTCCTCGTCGTGACGCACGACCCCGGCATCGGCGCGAGGGCGCCCCGGAAGGTCCGCCTCGCCGACGGGCGCGTCGTGGGAGACGGCGGCGCGTGAGAGGCGGCGACCTCCTCGCCTTCGCCGCGGGGGCGCTTCGCGGGCACCGGCTCCGGACTTCCCTCTCCCTCCTCGGCGTGGCCATCGGCGTCTCGTCGGTCGTCCTCCTGACGAGCCTCGGCGAAGGGGCGCGCCTCTACGTCACCGGGGAGTTCGCCCTTCTCGGGTCGAACCTCGTCATCGTCCTGCCGGGGAAGTCGGAGACGACCGGGATCGTTCCGGTCGCCGGAGGCGTACCGAACGACCTGACGCTCGACGACGTGGAGGCGCTTCGCCGCCGGATCTCGGTCCTCTCCTCCGTCGCGCCTCTCTCCGTCGGCGGGCTGACGGCCCGCTTCGGCGAGCGGAGCCGCGACCTGACGGTCGCGGGAGTGACGGCGGAGTGGAAGGGCGTGAGGAGACTCACCCTGCGGGAAGGAACGTTCATCCCGCCGGGCGACCCGGCCCGCGCTCCGAGGGTCTGCGTCGTCGGCGCGAAGGTGGCGGAGGAGCTTTTCCCGGGCCGCTCTCCGGTGGGAGAGAGGCTCCGGCTCGGAGAGGAGAAGTTCCGGGTGACGGGCGTCCTCGCCTCGCGCGGGGTCTCGGTCGGCCTCGACCTCGACGAGGTGGTCCTCGTCCCGATCGGCCACCACCTCCGGATGTTCGACCGGCGCTCGGTCTTCCGCGTCCTCTGCGAGGCCCGCTCGGCGTGGGACGTGGAAGGCGCGAAGAGCGCGATCCTCGCGGTCCTGAAGGATCGGCACGGCGGTCAGGAGGACGTGACCGTCCTGACGCAGGACGCGGTGATGAAGACGTTCGGGAAGGTCCTCGCGATCCTCACCGCGGCGCTCGCCGGGATCGCGGCCGTCTCGCTGACGGTCGCGGGCGTCGGGATCATGAACGTCATGCTCGTCTCGGTGTCGGAACGGACACGGGAGGTCGGCCTCCTGAAGGCGCTCGGGGCGAGCCGGGGCCAGGTGCTCCGCGCCTTCCTCGTGGAGGCGGCGCTCCTCTCGACGGCGGGAGGCTTGCTCGGCCTTCTCGCGGGGTGGTGCGGGACCCTCGTCCTGCGCGGCCTGTATCCCGACTTCCCGGTCCAGCCGCCGGCCTGGGCCGTCGTCGCCGCCCTCGTCGTCTCGGTCGGCGTCGGCCTCGTCGCCGGCGTCCTCCCGGCCCGGCGGGCGGCCCGGCTCGAGCCGGTCGTCGCCCTCGCGAGGCGATGACGTGACGTTCGCCGACGTCCTCCGCCTCGCTATCGGGTCGGTCACGGCGCACCGCCTCCGGTCGGCGCTGACCGTGCTCGGGATCGTCATCGGCATCGCGTCGGTCGTCCTCCTGACGTCGCTCGGGGAGGGGACGCGCCGGGCCATCCTCTCGGAGTTCTCGCAGTTCGGGACGAACCTCCTCGCGGTCACGTCGGGGAAGATCGAGACCCACGGGATGGCCGGGGCCGTCGGGGGAACGACGCGGCCCCTGACGCTCGCCGACGCCGAGGCGCTGAGGGCCGTGCCGGGGATCGAGAAAGTGGCGCCGGTCGTCTTCGGGACGGCGCGCGTTTCTTCCGGGGAGCGGGCCCGCGACTCGTTCGTCTACGGCACGTCGGGCGACGCCTCCGAGGTCTGGAGCTTCGAAGTGAGGCTCGGGCGCTTCCTCCCCGTGTCGGAGCTGGGGCGGGCGACGCCCGTCGCCGTCCTCGGGCCGAAGCTGAAGAAGGAGCTCTTCGGCGAGGAGAACGCGCTCGGCCGGAGGATCCGTGTGGGAAGCCACCGTTTCCTCGTGATCGGCGTCATGGCCCCAGTGGGCCAATTCGCGGGCCTCACCCTCGACGATGCGGTCTACGTCCCCGTCGCCTCGGCGCAGCAGGTCTTCGACCACGCCCACGTGATGGAGATCGACGCCCTGTTCACGCCCGGGCTCCCGCCCGCGACGGTCGTCGCCGGGGTGAAACGTGTCCTGAAAGCGCGGCACGGCGGCGAGGAGGACTTCACCGTCATGACGCAGGGGGAAATGCTCGAGTCGTTCGGGCGGGTCTTCGCGATCGTGAGCGCGGCCGTGGCGGGCATCGGGGCGATCTCGCTCCTCGTCGGGGCGATCGGCATCCTGACGATGATGTGGATCGCCGTCGGGGAGAGGACGTCCGAGATCGGCCTCCTGAAGGCCCTCGGGGCGACCCGGGACGACGTACGGAACCTCTTCCTCGTCGAGGCGGCGCTCCTGTCGGCGGCCGGCGGGGCGGCCGGGATCGCGGTCGCGGTGACTCTCGGGGGCCTCGTCCGCCTCGCGCTGCCGGCGGTGCCGTTCGCGACGCCGCCGGCCTACGCCGCGGCCGCCCTCGGGATGGCGGTCGCCGTGGGGCTCGTGGCGGGCGTCGTCCCGGCGCGCCGCGCCGCGGGGCTCGACCCCGTGGAGAACCTGCGGGCGGAGTGAACGGATGAACGACACGGCGCCGAAGGCCTGGCAGGAGGAGATCTTCGGAGTCCTGAAGGGCTCCGGCGTGAAGCAGGTCGCCTGGGTCCCCGACGCGGGCCACGCGCACGTCATCACCAGGGTCCTCGGGGACCCGGAGATGCGCGGAATCGTCCTGACGACCGAAGAGGAGGGCGTCGCGCTGGCGTGCGGCGCCTGGCTGGGCGGGGAACGCGCCGTTCTCCTCATGCAGTCGAGCGGCGTGGGCAACTGCGTGAACATGCTCTCGCTCGTCGCCGCGTGCCGCTTCCCCTTCGTCGCGCTCGTGACGATGCGCGGCGAGTGGGAGGAGTTCAACGGGTGGCAGGTGCCGATGGGGCGGGCGACGCCGAGGGTCCTCGAGGAGATGGGCGTCGCCGTGCGGCGCGTCGACGATCCGGAGAGGGTCGGCGAGACCGTCCGGGCCGCGCTCGACGTCGCCTTCGAGTCGGGGGAGGCGGTGGCCGTGCTCCTCTCGCAGAGCCTGATCGGCCGCAAAGACTGGGGGGGCCGGTGACGGCCCGGGACCGGACGATCGACCGCCGGGCGTTCGTGGCGGAGCTGGTCGCGGCCTGCCCGTCCGCGCTCGTCATCGCCGGCCTCGGAGCGCCCGCGTACGACCTCTTCGCCGCGGGCGACCGGGACGAGTACTTCTACCTCTGGGGCGCGATGGGGGGCGCGGCGGCGATGGGCCTCGGCCTGGCGCTCGCGCAGCCGAACCGCAGCGTGATCGTCCTCACCGGCGATGGCGAGCAGCTGATGGGCCTCGGGGCGCTCGCAACCATCGGGGCGCAGCGGCCGGGGAACCTCACCGTCGTCGTCCTCGACAACGGGCGCTACGGAGAAACCGGCATGCAGGAGAGCCACACGAGTCTCGGCACGAGCCTCGCTGCCGTCGCGCTCGGGTGCGGCTTCGACCGGGCCTGGGAGATCGCGTCTGCCGACGGGGTTCAGCCGCTTGCCGAACGCGTCCGAGCGCGGGACGGCTGCGGCCTCGCGCAGGTCCTGGTGCGTGCCGAGGCCCTGGAGCGCACGCTGCCGAGCCGGGACGGCGTGCACCTGAAGAACCGCCTGCGCGCTGCCCTGGGTATTCCGACCGGCGGCCCGGCCTAACCCGTTCGGGGGATGCACAAGTCCGGTGCGGCGTCAGATCGTGAGCCTCGTTCGGAGCGATGCCGCGAGCCCGGTGATCGGCGCGGACTGATCCGACGGCGAGGTTTGCGCGGGCGCGGCCGGCGGACTACAGCTTCTCGGCGACGAGCAGGGTGATGTCGTCCGCGAGGAAGAGCTTCTCGGAGTGACCGAAGACGCCCGCGCGAAGGGCCTCGATCACTCCGTGGGCCCCCTCGTGGGCGGCTGCCGCGATTGCATCGCGAACGGGGTCGAGACCCCAGAGAAGGCCGTCGGGGTTCGCCGCCTCGTGGAGCCCGTCGGTCACCAGGACGACGAGGTCGCCTCGCTCGAGCCGGTCGATCTGGTGTGCGTGGTAGGTCGAGTCGGCCGAGTATCCGAGGACGATGTCCGTCTGCTCGAGAGTGTCGAAGGTTCCTTTCCGCGGTCGGTAGACGAGGGGCGGAAGGTGGCCTGCGGAGACGTAGCAGGCGTCCCCCGCCGGGCCGATGCGGCAGGCGACGAGCGTGGCAAAGGCGTCGTCGGGGATGTCGGGGGAGATCAGCCGGTTCAGCTTCTCGATCAGCTTCTGCGGATTGCTCTCGACGAGGTGGAGGGCACGCAGGTAAGCCCGGGCGGCCGACATGAGGACGGTGGAGGCGAGGCCGTGCCCGGAGACGTCGCAGACGAGGAGGTCGAAGGAGCCGCCAGACGCCTCCATGACGTCGTAGTAGTCGCCCCCCGTCTTCTCCGCGGTCTCCTGCCAGGCGGCCAGGCAGAGCCAGGGCGGCGTCGGAAGCGTCCGCGGCCGGAGGTTCTCCTGGATCTTCCTGGCCAGCTCGATCTCGCTCTCCATCCTCCGGCGTTCGACCTCTCCGTCGAGGAGGCGTTGCGTCTCGAGGGCGACGGCCGCGTGGCTGCCGAGGGCGCGAAGGCTCTCTTCGTCGTCTGCGTCGAAGGGGAGGTCCCCCTTCTTGTTCATGGCCTCTATGACGCCGACGATGGAACCCGACGGGGTCGTGAGGGGGACGCAGAGGATGCTCCGGGTCCGGAACCCCGTCTTGAGGTCGACCTCCCGGGAGAAGCGGGGGTCTTCGTACGCGTCGGCGATGGCGATCGTCTGCCCGGTCCTCGCGACGATTCCGGCGATTCCGAAGCCGGGAGGAAGGCGGATGTCTGTGGAATCCTGCGCGACCCGCGTCCAGAGGCTGCCGTCGGGTTCGAGCAGGAAGAGGCTCGTCCGGTCGGCGTCGACGAGCCGGGTCGCCGAGGCGACGATGAGCTCGAGGAGCGGCTGCAGCTGTCGCACGCCCGTCATCGCCTGCGCCACAGCAAGGAGCGTGCGGAGGTCCTGGAGCTTCTTGTCGACGGTTGGCGCCATGGTCTCGAGTGACATGTTACTTTCGTTGGCCGGGGGATTCGACGTGATGATCGAGAAGGTGGGAGACGTGCTGGCGCGGGTCCGGACGGCCGGTCGAAGCGCCCTCCTCGAGCACGAGGTCTATGAGGTCCTGGCGGCCGCGGGATTCGACGTCCCGCGTTTCGCGTTCTGGGCCGGGGAGCCGGCAGGGGCCGTCCCGGACGAGGTCGCGAGCCTCCTCCAGAAGGCTCCCGGCGAGGTCGTCCTCAAGATCGTCTCCCCGGAGATCCTCCACAAGTCCGACGTCGGCGGCGTGACCGTCGCCGCTGCCGAGCCAGCGACCGTTGGCATCGCCGCGCGGCGGGTCTGGGACGAAGTGGGCCGGCGGATGCCGGACGCCGCCCGTTCGGGGGTCCTCATCGTCGAGAAGGTGAAAGCCAGAAGCGGATCGCCGGCCGTGGAAACCCTCCTTTCCCTCAAGCAGGATCCCGCTTTCGGCCCGGTTCTCGTCCTCGGCCTCGGCGGCGTCCTGACGGAGTGGTTTGGCGACGTGAGCGTCGGGACGTCGACCGTCGTCCTCCAGCCCGGCCGGGTCCTCGAGGGCCTCGAGAGGGCGGTCAGGACGCGGCCCGCCCTCGCGCTCCTCTTTCGGCCGAGCCGCATTCACTCGACGCCCCCCCTCGACCTGACCGGAACGGCGGAGCGGCTCGAGAGGCTCGGAGCGGTCGCCACGGCATTCGGCGAGGCGACGCAGGCGGGAGAGTCAGATCCCCTGACGCTCGAGGAGCTGGAGGTGAACCCCCTCCTCCTCGCTGCCGACGGGCGCTGGATCGCGGTCGACGGAAAGGGACGGATCGGCCGGTCGACGGCGGTGCTTCCGAAGCGGCCCCTCCGAAAGGTGAAGAACCTTCTCGAGCCGAAGAGCGCTGCCGTCCTGGGGGCGTCGGCTTCGGCGATGAACCCGGGCCGGATCATCCTGAGAAACTTGAAGACGTCCGAGGGGATCCGCTACGGACACCTCTGGGCCGTTCACCCGAAGGAGGAGACGATCGACGGGATCCCCTGCGTGCGGACGGTCGCGGACCTCCCGCAGCCGGTCGATCTCGCGGTCGTCTCGATTCCGGCCGAAGGTGCCCGCGACGCGATCCGGGCGCTCGCCGAGGCGGGCATGGCAGAGTCGATCATCCTGATCCCGGGAGGCTTCGCGGAAACGGGGAAGAAGGGGCTCGAGGAGGAGATCGTCGAGGCGGTGCGCTCGTCGCGCTCCCGGGCCGACGAGGGACCGGTGCTCCTCGGCGGAAACTGCCTCGGAATCGTATCCAAGCACCAGTACAACACGTTCTTCCTGCCGCAGTACAAGCTCCCGTTCCACGACGCCCCCGGCGACCGCCTGGTGGCGGTGAGCCAGAGCGGCGCCTACCTCGTGTCCCTGACGTCGAACCTCGACGGGATCATCTTTCCGAAGGCGTCGATCTCGTACGGTAACCAGATGGACCTGACGGTCTCGGACTTTCTCGAGGCCCTCCTGCCGGACGAGTCGGTGAAGGTCGTCGCCTGCTACGTCGAAGGGTTCAAGCCGCTCGACGGCGCGCGCTTCGTCGACCTCGCACGGCGGCTCCGCGCAGAGGGCCGGAGGGTCCTGGCGTTCAAGGCGGGGAAGACGGCGCTCGGGGCGGAAGCGGCGCAGAGCCACACCGCCTCCCTCGCGGGCGACTACGCCGTCGCGCAGGCGCTGATGGAAGGCGCGGGTGTCGTCGTCGCCCAGACTCTCGACATGCTCGAGGACTACACGAAGGCGTTCACGATGCTCTTCGACCGGCTCCCGCGCGGGAACCGCGTGGCGGTCCTTTCGAACGCCGGTTTCGAGTGCTCCTCGGTCCTCGACAAGCTCTACGGCCTCGTCCCGGCCCGCCTCTCGGACGCGACGAAGGCCAGGCTCGCGGCCTGTCTCCCCGGCATCGCCCACGCGGACAACCCCGTGGACGCGACGCCGATGGCGACGACCCGGCAGTTCGTCGCCGCCGCGGAAGCGATGGCCGAGGACGACGGCGTCGACGCGCTCCTCGTCTCTCCGATCCCGGTGACGCCCGCGCTCGACAACCTCTCTCCCGACCTGGCCGGGGGGACGCACCAGGAGAACATCCACTCGCCCGGCTCGCTCCCGAGCGAGCTCCTCGCGCTGTTTCGGAGGACGGGGAAGCCGATCGCGGTCTCGGTCGACTCGGGGCGCCTCTACGACGACTTCGTGCAGGTGCTCCAGCGCGGCGGCATCCCCGTCTGGCGGAAGATCGACCGCGCCTCGCGCGCTCTCTCGGCCCTCGCGACGCTCTGACGGGCCGGCCGGAACGGGAGCGAGGGACCGGGGAGGCATCCTCCCGCGGTCCCTCGCGGTTTCCCTACGGGCGACCCGGGTCAGAGACCGTAGTAGAGCTCGATCTCGTAGGGGTGCGGGCGGTTCCTCACCTCGCGCTCCTCGGCGCGTTTCTTCTTCGTCCAACGCTCGATGAGGTCGTCGTTGAAGACGCCGCCCTCGAGGAGGAAGGCCCTGTCGGACTCGAGGGCCTCCATCGCGCTCTCGAGCGACGTGGGAAGCGCCTTGATCGTCGCGCGGCGCCCGGCATCCCAGGTGAAGATGTCGTCGTCGACAGGGCCGAAGCCGAGGGCCGTGGGGTCGAGCTTCTTCCGAATGCCGTCGATCCCGGCGAGGAGCTGGGCCGCGATGGCGAGGTAGGGGTTCGACGTCGCGTCGGGTGGACGGAACTCGAAGCGGGCGTTGTCGGGGCGGTTCGCGTACTTCGGGATCCGGATCGCCGCGCTCCGGTTGCCGAGCGAGAAGACGGCGCTGATGGGCGCCTCGTAACCCGGGATGAGGCGGCGATAGGAGTTCGTCGAGGGGTTCGTGAAGGCCATGACGGCCCCGCCGTGCTGCAGAAGACCGGCGATGTAGGCACGCTCTTCCACACTCGAGGCGCCGTAGCCCTCGGCGTCGTAGAAGAGGTTCCCGCCCCCCTTCAGAAGACGCTGGTGGAAGTGCATCCCGGAGCCCGCCTCGCCGTAGAGGGGCTTCGGCATGAACGTCGCCGTCAGCCCGAGCTGGCTCGCCGTCATCCGCGTGACGTACTTGACGATCATGACGGCGTCGGCCGCCTTCATCATCGGGAGGATCGGGATCTCGATCTCGCACTGGCCGGGGCCGCCCACCTCGTGGTGGTGGTACTTCACCTCGACGCCCATCTGCGACAGGAGCTTGCAGACCCGGGCCCGGAAGTTGAAGAGCTGGTCCTGCGGCGGGATCGCGTGGTAGCCGCCGTGCTTCGGGATCGTGTAGCCGCTGCCGAGCTCGTGCGAGTTCCAGTCTCCCTCGGAGGACTGGACGCGGTAGGCGGCGACGTTCATGCCGTTCTCGTAGGAGACGCCATTGAAGACGTAGAACTCGAACTCCGGACCCCAGTGGCTCTCGTCGGCGACGCCGCTGGCACGGAGGAACTCCTCGGCCCTGCGGGCGATCGAACGGGGGTCGTAGGGGAAGAGGGCGCGGGTGTCGGCTTCGAGCGTCGTGCAGATGAACGACAGCGTCGGGACTTCCCAGAACGGGTCGAGGAAGCCGGTCGCGAGGTCGGGGACGAGGACCATGTCGCCCGAGCTCACCGACTTGAAGCCGACGCTGGAGCCGTCGAACGCGACCCCTTTCTCCATGAGAACCGGCGCGAATCCGGACGCCGGGATCGTGACGTGGTGCCAGCGGCCCCACAGGTCGCAGAACTTCATGTCGACCATCTCGACCGACCGCTTCTCGACGAAGGATCTCGCTTCGCTGAAGTCGCTGAACATGACGGGTCTCTCTCCCTTCGACGCCAGGCCGCCTGTGGCCCGGCGCGGCCGGTCATCGTACCGCCACGGCGGCCGGAATGCCTCGCCGATGGTCGGCGGTCGAAATCGGCGCGAACCGAGCCCGGCGCCCGTCAGGGCCGCGCGACGAGGCGTCTCATCGTCCCGCTGGCCCGCCGAGACACGTCGTCGACCTGGAACCTCGCGGAGAGGAGGGCCGCCTCCGTGTCGCGATTCGGCCGGCAGCCTCCGGTGAAGCGCGTCCAGAGCGGCTGAAGGGCGTCCTGCAGGCGGGCGTGGAGCCGGGTCGTCGCCCGGACGTGCTCGAGCATCCGGAGGGTGCCGCCGGGTGCGAGAACGCGCCGCACCTCGGCGAAGGCGCGAGCCGGGTCCGTGACGGAGCAGAAGACGAGGCCGGAAACGACCGTGTCGAAGGCGCCTGGCCGGAAAGGCAGCCGCTCGGCGGCGCCAAGGACGATGGGGACCCCCGGGCGCCTCCGGCGGGCGGCCTGGAGGGTTTCGACGCACGGATCGAGCCCGAACGGCCTGACGGCGGCGTCGTAGAGAGGGAGGTTCCGGCCCGTCCCGCAGCCGAGGTCGAGGACGCGCCCCTTCGCCCCCGACGCGAGCCAGAGCCGCCACCGCCCGAGGCCGGTCGCTTCGAGGAGACCGAGACCGGCGTCGTAGAGCGCCGGGATCTGCTCGATTCCCCTCACGGTCACGAGATCTTCTGGAAGACTCCGAGGTCCCTGTTCTTCCGGACGTCGTCCCAGCGGAAGACCATACCGTTCATCGCGACGTAGACGCCGTGCGGAAGGACCTGGACGAACGACAGGGCGCTCCCGAGGTTGAAGAGGCCGTCGGAGCTGCCGAAGGCGTACGGGATCATCGCTCCGGTCAGGACGATCGTCTTCGGGAGGGCGGCCTCGCCGAGGAGCCTCGCCGTCTCGGCCATGGTGTCGGTGCCGTGCGTGATGACGATCTGGTCTTCCTCGGACTTCTCGCAGACCCCCCTGACGATTTCCCGGTCGGAATCGGTCATCTCGAGGCTGTCGACCATCATGACGGTCCGTACGCGGGTCTCCAGCCGGCACCGGCCGAGCTTGAGCATCTCGTGGACGTGCGTATCGTGGAAATACAGTTTCCCGGTGAGCTCGTCGTAGTCCTTGTCGAACGTGCCGCCTGTGATGAGAAGCCTGATCGCCATGAAAGCCTCCGTCCGATGATAGCCGGGCACGTTGCCGCGTCAGGGGGTCATCGGGAGGGCGAGCGGCGCCTCGACGTGAAAGGGGAGCGCGGCGAGATCGACGAGTGCACGTCCGAGGCGCCCCTCGTCGACCGGCTCGAGGGTGACGACGAACGGCAGCGCGGATTTCTCGCTCCACGGGGCCTGGAAGACGGCGTCGACGTTCACGTCGTGGCGGGCGAGGACGGAGGCGAGCTCGGCGAGGATCCCGGGACGGTCTCTCACGACGAACCTCAGGTAGAACGGAGCGACGAAGTCGGCGGGGCCGGCCGGCGCGAAGGGAGCGAGCTCTCCCGCTCCGAACGGCGGTACCCGGGGCTCGGCGCCGCGGCGAGCGATCTCCACGAGGTCGGCCAGGACGGCCGTTGCCGTCGGATCGCCGCCGGCGCCGCGACCGGTGAAGACGAAGTCGCCTCCACGGGACGTCGAGACCTGGACGGCGTTGAACGGGCCGTCGACGCGGGCCAGCATCGAGTCGTTCGAGACGAGGTGAGTCCTGACCGAGAGGAGGAGGCGGCCGTCGGCCAGCCGACGCGCGATCCCGAGCTGACGCGGAGTCCGCCCGAGCATGCCCGAGTAGACGAAGTCCACGGGCTGGAGGCGGGTGATCCCCTCGGTCGGCACCGCTTCGAGCGGGACCTCCTGGCCGAACGCGAGCCGGGCGAGGAGAGCGAGCTTGCAGGCCGCATCGGTCCCTTCGACGTCCGCCGCGGGGTCGGCCTCGGCGTACCCGAGCGCCTGCGCCTCGGCCAGGACGCCGTCGTACGGGCGCGCGCTGCGGGCCATTCCCGTCAGGACGAAGTTGCAGGTGCCGTTGAGGATTCCGGAGACGGCGTCGATCCGATCCCCGGCAAAACTCTCCCGGATCGCGCGCAGGATCGGGATGCCGCCTGCGACCGCAGCCTCGAACGCGAGGGCGACGCGCTGGTGCCGTGCGAGGAGGGCCAGCTCGGTGCCTCGCACCGCGAGGAGGGCCTTGTTGGCCGTGACGACGCTCTTGCCGGCCCCGAGCGCCGCGACGAGGAGCGGGCCTGCCGGATCGAGCCCGCCGAGGAGCTCGACGACGACGTCGACGTCGGGCGCAGTGGCGACGGCGAGGAGATCCTCGGTGACCCGGGCTCCTGCGGGCAGGCCTTCCGGGGCCTTGCGCGGGAGGGCGCGACTCGCGACCGCGACGAACCGCAGATCGACTCCGAGCTGCCGGGAGAGCCGCGGGGACTCGGCTTCGACGAGGCGCACGAGCGCCTTGCCCACGGTGCCGAAGCCGAGGAGGCCCAGCCTCAGGGTTGAGCTCACGGGGCCTTTGCGATCCACGAGTCGTGGTAGCCGGAGAGCTCGAGCGCAAGTGCCTGTCGGGTGAGAACGAGAGGCAGAAACGTGTCGATCATGACGGCGAGCTCGTCGGTGGACCTCGTCCCGATGGAGGCTTCGTAGGCTCCGGGATGGGGGCCGTGAGGGATCCCCGCGGGATGGAGAGAAACCGCCTTCGGCCCGACGCCGCGCCGGCTCGTGAAGTTGCCGCGGACGTAGTAGATCAGCTCGTCGCAGTCGACCGAGGAGTGCGGGTAGGGGCAGGGGATCGCCTCGGGGTGGAAATCCGTCACGCGGGGAACGAAGGAACAGACGAGGAGTCCTCGCGCAGCGAACGTGGAGTGGATCGTCGGAGGGAGGTGGACGAGGCCCGTCTTCGGCTGGTACGCCAGGATCGGGAAGGCGAACGGCCAGATCGTGCCATCCCATCCGACGACGTCGAACGGCGATTCCACCGGCACGCGGCGGACGAATCGATCGCCCTTCTTGACGAGGATCTCCCCCGGACCGGATCGAGGGCCGCGGAACACGGGGCGTTTGAAGTCGCGGTGAGTGTAGGGGGCGTCCATCCTGAGCTGTCCGACCGGGTTGCGGAACTGCGCGGGGACGTGAAAGCCGGCCCGGAGCTCGAACGCGATTCCCGAGAGCCGCTCGGAGACCCGCCAGCGGTGGACGACGCTCCGCGGAACGAGAACGTAATCCCCTCCTTCGACGTCGAGATCGCCGAAGGGCGTTTCGAGAGTGGCCCGCCCCGAATAGACGTAGAGCAGGTCGTCGCCGTCGCCGTTGGCGAAGCCTGTCTCTGCGGGGCTTTCAACGGAGAGCTCGAAGAGCGAAACGACGACGTCGGCGTTGCCGCAGACGGGAGTCCACCCGACCGGCGCGCGCTCGCCGAGGACGAGGCGGCGACGGAGCGGTTCCTCCGGAGCGAACTCCGGCGCCTTCCGGTCGAAGGGGCCGGGCTCGGCGGGACCGATGGACCGGTCGGCCATCGGCGGCGCCTCGTGGTAGAGGATCGAGAACTCGCCGTCGAAGCCGACCCGGGTGAAGCACTCCTCGTGTCGGAGCCGGCCGGTGGAAGATCGGAATGCGATGTGGGGCTTCGGCGGCACCTCGCCGAGCTGCATCCGGTCGATCATCTCAGCCGACGACCTCGAGGGGGCTCGGATCGGCGCGCTGGGCCGATTCGATCGACTCGAACAGCGCCCGGAAGTTCCCGTAGCCGAAGCCCTTGTCCCCCTCCCGCTGGATCACCTCGTAGAAGAACGGGCCCGCCCGGTGGTCGCCGTAGAGGGCCCCGGCGTCGAGCATGAAGATCTGGAGCATGTAGCGGTCGTCCTTGCCGTCCACGAGGATGTGGTTCGCGCGGAGCGCCTCCACGGGTTCCCGCAGGTTCGAGATCTTCGCTTCTTCGAGCCGTCCCGAGAGGCGATCGTAGTAGGCCTCCGGGGCGGTCAGGAACTTCACGCCCCGCTTTCTCAGTCCCTCGACCGCGGGAATGATCTCCTTTACGAGGAAGGCGATGTGCTGCACTCCTGCCCCGTGGTGATCCTCGCAGAAGCGGTTGATCTGGCTGTCCCGGAAGAAGGGGCGCATCGGTTCGTTCGTCGCGAACTTGATGCCGCTGCCGGGGTCCGCCATGACGATGGAACGGAGGCCGGATCCGGTCATCTTCCGGCCGCCGTCGACCTCGGAGGTGTGGAACTCGACGTCCCAGTACCGTGTGAAGCCGAGGACGTCCCGGTACCAGCTCACGACCGGGAGCATCGTGTAGGCGTTGGACGTGACGTGGTCGATCGTGGCGAAGCCGTGGGGGTTCTCCTTCGGGATGCCGTCGCCGACGGACTCGAAGTCGGGGGCGAAGGGGCCGTAGGTTCCGCGGCGCTCGATGAAGCGGAACGTCACGTCGTCGAGCGGCGTGGCGATCGAGAAGGTGCGGAAGTAGCCGTCCCCCTCCTCGTGCGTCTGGATCTCGGAGAGGAACGTTGCGCCGCGGGGCTCGAGGAAGCGCCACGCGGCGTCGACGTCGCGAACGCGAAAAGCGAGTGAGGAGATGCCGTCGGGGTGAATCCGGAGCCAGCGTGCCGCGCGCGAGTCCGGGCGGACGGGAGTCGAGACGAGGACACGGATCTGTCCGGCGCCGAAGACGCTCGCCTCCTCGCCTCCCTTCTCGACCTTGTTCCGGGAGGCGCGGGCGAGCTCGGTGAATCCGAGGGCCTCGGTGTAGAAGCGCCGGCTCCTCTCGAGGTCGCCGACGATGAAATGGAACGAGTCGTAGCCGACGATGCCGAGTTCCTGGCTCATGAGACGGATTCTATCCAGAAGCCTTCGGCGGCGACGGCGCGGCGCCTCGCGGTCCGGTCCCGACGACGCCCGGGGGGCGGCCTCCGTAGAATCGACGTGTGGACTCGCCCCTGACGAACGACCCTCCGAGCGAGTTCTTCCTCCGCGACCTGCCCCTCTTCCTCGACCACCTGGCCGTCGAGAAGGGCCTGGCGGAGAACTCCCTCCAGGCTTATCGGCGCGACCTGACGGCCTTCGGCCGGCACCTCGAGGCGGAGGGGCTCGCGGCAGGAGACGTCGGGAGGGAGGATCTCGTCCGGTGGTTCGGGCTTCGCCGTTCCGACGGGGCTTCGCCCCGGTCGATCGCCCGGGCGACCTCGGCCCTCCGGGGCCTGTTCCGGTTCCTCTTCGCCGAGAAGCGAATCCCCGCCGACCCGACCTCGGGACTCGAGAACCCCCGCCGCTGGATGACGCTTCCGAAGCTCCTCTCCCGGGAGGACGTCGACCGGCTCCTGGAGTCTCCCGACGTGGAGACACCGAAGGGGCTGCGAAACAAGGCGATGCTCGAGCTCCTCTACGCCTGCGGCGTCCGCGTCTCCGAGCTGACGACTCTTCGCCTCGGGTCGCTCCATTTGCCGGACGGCTTCCTGGTCGTGAAGGGGAAGGGGTCGAAGGAGAGAGTCGTTCCGGTCGCCGATTCCTCGGCCCGGTGGGTTGCGCGATGGATCTCGGGCCCGAGGGCGGTCCGGCGGGGAGCCGCGTCTTCGCCCTGGCTCTTTCCGGGGACGGGGGGAAAGCCGGTCACGCGGCAGACCGTCTTCCTCGTCCTGAAGGCGGCGGCGCGGAAGGCCGGGATCGACCCCGAGGCGGTCTCGCCCCACGTTCTCCGGCACTCCTTCGCCACCCACCTCGTCGACGGGGAGGCGGACCTTCGGGCCATACAGATGATGCTCGGGCACGCGAGCATCGCGACGACGGAGATCTACACGCACGTCTCGCGCGCGCGGGTGCGGCGTGTCTACGACCGGAGCCACCCGCGTGCGTGAGCACGTAGCCGTCGCCCTGCTCGGCCTCCTCCTCGCAGCGCCCGTCGAGGCGGCCCTGGTGGTTCTCGAGGAGGGGCGGCACCTGAAGGTCACGGCCTATGAGCTCGTAGACGAGGAGAGGATTCGCCTGACGTTGTACGGCGGGGGAGAGATCGTTCTCCCCATCGAGAGAGTCGAGCGGATCGTCGACGACGAGTTGGACCCGAGGGACTTCCTCGTCCCTCCGGCTGCGGCGGTCGCACCCGCCCGTCCGCGGAGGTCGATCCGAACCCCCTCCGGCCGGCCGAACGCCGCCCCGGAAAGGTGGGTCTCTCTCGTCGAAGCGGCTGCGACCTCTCATCGCCTCGACCCGGCCCTCGTCGCGGCCGTCATCCGCGTGGAGTCGAACTGGCAGCCGCGTGCCGTCTCGCCGAAAGGGGCGCGCGGTCTGATGCAGCTGATGCCTGCGACGGCCCGACGGCTCGGCGTGACGAAGAGCTTCGATCCGGCACAGAACGTCCGCGGCGGGGCGCTCTATCTCTCGCGCCTGGCCGAGCGTTTCGGCGAGCACGAAACGGAGAAGATCCTCGCCGCCTACAACGCGGGGGAAGAGGCCGTCGAGAAGTACGACGGTATCCCGCCCTATCGGGAGACGCGTGACTACGTCCGGAAGGTGATGGCGCTATGGGCGGGGGACGCTCCCGGCACCTGAGCCCCGGCTCCTATACTCCCCCTCGTGTTCCGCACCGTTCGCGGGTTCCTCGCTCTCGCCCCGCCGGCCTTCGTGGCGGCTCTTCTGGCCTACCTTTCTGCGAAGCCGCGGGCCGTCTCCTCCTTCACCGTCTACCCGTTCCTCGCCGAGGTGCTCGGCTCGGGACTGCCTCGGACCTCTACGGCGAAGTTCGTCGTCGTGACGACGCTCTTCTTCATCGTCCCCTACCTCGTCGCCGGCGTCGTCCTCTTCCTCGCCGATGCCGGCGCCTCGGCGTCTGCGGCGCTCTGGAGGAAGGACCGGCGGCCCTCTCGACCCGGGCCGCGCCCTCCCACCCTGGCGCCAGAGACGTTCTGGACCCTCGTCGCGATGTCGCTTCTTCTCGCTGCCGGTGCCGGAGCCCTGCTTCCCAGAGTCGCCCACGGCGGTGAGCTTCCGGGAGGGGTGAACGTCGCACCGGTCTTCGTCGCGGCGGTCCCGTTCGTCGCGGTGGGTGCGGGCCTTCTCCTGGCGCTCCTCGCGTCGATCCCGAGGGCCGTCGTGCGGTTCGTGAGGCGCCGATCCGACCCGGACCGCGGGCTATGATCGCCTCCGTGACACCTTCCTTCGACACCGTCGTCGTTCTCGATTTCGGCTCCCAGTACACGCAGCTCATCGCGCGGCGGATTCGTGAGGCGCGGGTCCGTTCCGTCGTTCTCCCGTACTCGACTCCGGCGGCAGACGTCGCGACCCTCGGGCCGAAGGGAATCGTCCTGTCCGGCGGCCCGTCGAGTGTCTACGACGACCACGCGCCCAGGGGCGACGACGGCGTTTTCGACCTCGGCATTCCAGTTCTGGGGCTCTGCTACGGAATGCAGCTCATGGCGCGCCGTTTCGGCGGCGAGGTCGGGCGCGCTCCGGGCCGGGAGTACGGGCGGGCCGTGGTCGACGTGTCCGGCGGGCGCCTCCTGGGAGCGCTGGGCCCGACCGAAACGGTCTGGATGAGCCACGGCGACCACGTCGAGACCGTTCCGGAGGGCTTCGCCGTCACGGCACGAACGACGAACGCACCCGTCGCCGCGTTCGAGGATCCCGTCCGGGGCCTCTACGGGCTCCAGTTTCACCCCGAGGTCCAGCACACCGAGCACGGCTCCGAGATGCTCGAGTCGTTCCTCTACGACGCCTGCGGCTGCGCCCCGCGCTGGACGATGGCGAGCTTCCGGGAGTCGGCCGTCGCGAAGGTCCGCGAGACGGTGACGGAGGGAATCGTCCTCGGCGGGCTGTCGGGCGGTGTCGATTCGACGGTCGCGGCGGTCCTCATCCGGGAGGCGGTGGGGGAGCGCTTTCGGGGCGTTTTCGTCGACACGGGCCTCCTTCGGAAAGACGAGGGGCGCCACGTCCTGTCCTCGTTCCGCCACCTCGGCCTGCCGGTGACGGGCGTCGACGCGTCCGACCGTTTCTTCGACGCCCTGGCGGGCGTCACCGATCCAGAGAGGAAGCGGAAGATCATCGGGGGCCTTTTCATCGACGCATTCGCCGAGAATGCGAAGGCCGTCGACGGGGCGGCCTGGCTCGCCCAGGGAACGCTCTACCCGGACGTCATCGAGTCCGTCTCGATCCACGGCCCGTCCGCGGTCATCAAGACGCACCACAACGTCGGCGGCCTTCCGGAGAAGCTGGGGTTCAAGCTGGTGGAGCCGCTCCGCGAGCTCTTCAAGGACGAGGTCCGGCGCCTCGGCGAGGAGCTCGGCATTCCGCGCGAGATGCTCTACCGCCACCCGTTCCCGGGACCGGGCCTCGCCGTCAGGATCCCGGGAGAGATCACGCGCGAGAGAGTGCGGGTTCTCCAGGAGGCGGACGCCATCTTCATCGAGGAGCTTCGCGCTTCCGGGGACTACGACCGGACGGCGCAGGCCTTCGCGGTGCTGCTGCCGGTCCGGTCGGTCGGCGTGATGGGCGACGGACGGACCTACGAGAACGCCGTGGCCCTGCGGGCGGTCACGACCGTCGACTACATGACCGCCGACTGGGCCCGTCTGCCCCACGACCTGCTCGACCGCGTCGCGAGCCGTATCGTGGGCGAGGTTCGCGGCGTGAACCGGGTCGTCTACGACGTCACTTCGAAGCCACCCGCCACGATCGAGTGGGAGTGAGGCGGCCGACAGGGGCCTGTCAAGCGATCAGGTTCCGGGAATCGCACGCCCCCTCGCAGCGGGGACCCGGGGGACCTGGGTGTTGACTTCCGGAAAGAGGCATGTTGTGCTGAAAAGGACCCGTTCCGACTCCGACCGGCGGTGAGGACGGTCACGAGACGTTCCCCGTCGGCTCGAGCTCGCGCCGACCTCTCAAACCCGCTCGCCTCGGCGCGCACTGACCAAGGATCCAGAGAACGAGAATGAAGCTTTACGTCGGAAACCTCCCCTACACCGCTGACGACAACACTCTCCGCGGCCTCTTCGAAGCCTTTGGCGAGGTTCACTCCGCCCGCGTCGTGTCCGACCGCGACTCCGGGCAGTCGAAGGGATTCGGCTTCGTCGAGATGAACGACGCCGACGCCCAGAGCGCCATGAGCGCCCTGAACGGTCAGGAGCAGGGTGGCCGGACCCTTCGAGTGAACGAGGCCCGCCCGCAGGAGCCGCGCACCGGCGGTGGCGGCGGCGGCCGGGGCGGCTACGGTGGCGGCGGCGCTGGCTACGGTGGCGGTGGCTACGGCGGCGGCGGCGGCCGCGGTCGCTACTAGTCCTTCCCCGAAGCGATAGACTCCCTTTCGCCGGGCGAGCCGGGAACGCTCCGGGTCGCCTCGGTGGAAGGGAGTCCCTCATGAGATCCGGGCGAGCGGCATCCTTTTCGAGCTCCGTCGCTCTTGCGGTCGTGTTCTTCTCCGCGCTGGCAGCGCGCCCGGCGGCGGTCGGGCAGGCCGCGGCGGCGGACGGGACAGCCCAGGCCGCCGCAAAGGCATCCTGTGTCTTCACCCACCCGGCCTTCTCCGGAAAATGTACGGAGAACGTGGACGTGGCTGAGAACTCGAGCGCGGACGAGGCCTGTTCCGTGATCCTCGATTGCCTCAACGACGTCCGCTGTACGAAGACGTATTGCAGCGCGACGAGCCTGCGGGGGGGATGGAAGCTCGAAACGGCCAGCCCGAAGGCGACGCAATAGGGCTGGGCATCGGCGCAGCCGCCGATACCCTCCGAAACGGCCCGGGGCACCCCTAGAATCCGACCGGCATGTCGTCTGACTTCGTCCATCTCCATCTCCATACCCAGTACTCGCTCCTCGACGGCGCGAACCGGACGAAGGAACTGATCCGGCACGTCCTGAAGAACGGCATGACCTCCATGGCCGTCACCGACCACGGGAACATGTTCGGAGCGTTCGAGATCCAGTCGGAGGCGATCGAGCACGGCCTGAAGCCGATCCTCGGCGTGGAGGCCTACATCGCTCCGGGGTCCCGTCTCGACCGCGAGGCGGTGAAGACGGTCGACGGTGAGGGGAGGAACTACCACCTCACGCTCCTCGCCGAGACGCCCGAGGGCTACCGCAACCTCTCGTACCTCGTGAGCGAGGCGTTCCTGACCGGCTTCTACTACAAGCCCCGGATGGACTGGGAGCTTCTCGAGAAGCACCACACCGGTCTCGTCGCGCTTTCGGGGTGCGTGAAGTCCGAGGTCTCCCAGCGGCTCCTCGCGGGCGACTTCGCGGGAGCCAGGGAGACGGCGGTCCGGTACCAGACCCTCTTCGGGAAGGACCGCTACTTCATCGAGCTGATGGATCACGGTCTGCCGGTACAGCGGGAGCTCATGCCCGAGCTCCTTCGCCTTTCCAGGGAGACCGGCATCCCCGTCGTCGCGACGAACGATGCCCACTACCTCCAGAGGGAAGACGCGGAAGCGCAGGACGTCCTCCTCTGCATCGGCATGGGGAAGACCGTCAACGACGCCAAGCGGATGAGGTTCTACAACTCGGAGTTCTACGTGAAGAACCCCGGGGAGATGACCGAGACGTTCAGGCCCTGGTCGCTGGAGGCGGTGAAGAACTCGGTCGCAATCGCCGAGAGGGTCGCGCCGAAAGTCATCGTCGACACGGGCTTCAAGCTGCCGACGTTTCCCCTTCCGGAGGAAGCCGGCGGTCCCGACGAGTACCTCGAGAAGCTCGCGGGCGAAGGGCTGGAGAAGCGCCTTGCCCCGATCGCCGAGCTTCTCGCGGCGGGGAGGACGAAGCACCCCCGGAAGGCCTACGACGACCGTCTCGCCTGGGAGCTCTCGGTCATCAAGAAGATGGGGTTCTCGGCCTACTTCCTGATCGTCTGGGACTTCATCAGGTTCGCCAAGGACGACGGAATCCCGGTCGGACCCGGGCGGGGAAGCGCCGCCGGCTCGCTCGTCGCCTGGACGCTCGGGATCACCGAGGTCGACCCGCTCCGCTACGACCTTCTCTTCGAGCGGTTCCTCAATCCCGATCGCATCTCGATGCCCGACATCGACGTCGACCTCTGCGAGCGACGTCGCGGCGAAGTCATCGAGTACGTCCGGAAGAAGTACGGCAAGGACAACGTCGGCCAGATCATCACGTTCAACTCGATGAAGGCGCGGGCCGTGATCCGCGACGTGGGCCGTGCCCTGGACGTGCCGCTCGCCGAGGTCAACAAGCTCTGCGCGATGATCCCGGCGAGCCCGGGCAAACCGGTGACCCTCGCCGAAGCCCGGCACAGCGTGAAGGAGCTCGCGGACGCCCTCGCCGGGAACGAAGGCTATCGGAAGCTCTTCGACCTGGGCGAGCGTCTCGAGGGGGTGTCGCGGCACGCGGGGGTCCACGCTGCGGGGGTCCTCATCGCGCCGAGGCCGCTCGTCGAGTACCTCCCTCTCTACAAGAACAACAACGACGAGATCACGACCCAGTTCGAGATGAAGTCCGTCGACAAGATGGGCCTCCTGAAGATGGACTTCCTCGGCCTCATCACGCTCACGATCCTGGACGACGCCGTGAAATCGGCCGGGAAGCGGACCGGACGGAAGGTCGATCTCGCGGCGATCCCGCTGAACGACCCGGAGGTGTTTCGCCTCTTCTCGGAGGGCCGCACGGACGGGATCTTCCAGTTCGAGTCTTCGGGGATGAGGGACCTCCTCCGGCGCGTTCAGCCGAGCGTCTTCAGCGACCTCGCGGCCCTGAACGCCCTCTACCGCCCGGGGGCTCTGGACGCCGGCACGGTCGAGGTCTACATCGAGCGGCGTCGCGGGAAGAAGTTCGAGTACCCGCTGCCGGCGCTCGAGCCCCTCCTGGCCGAGACGCACGGCGTCCTCGTCTACCAGGAGCAGGTGATGCTCGCCGCGAGGGCCATCGCCGGCTACACCCCCGGCGAAGCGGACAAGCTTCGCAAGGCGATCGGCAAGAAGGACGAGGCGGCGCTGAAGGCCGAGGGAGAGAAGTTCGTAAGGAGGTCGGTGGAGAACGGCGTCCAGAAGAAGAAGGCCGAGGAGCTCTGGGAGCTGATCCTTCCCTTCGGCCGGTACGGGTTCAACAAGTCGCACTCGGTCGTCTACGCGCTCCTCGCGTACCAGACGGCGTGGATGAAGGTCCACTTCCCGGTCGACTTCATGGCCGCGACGCTGACCGCATCGTCGGGGAAGTCCGAGGACGTCGTGAAGTACGTGAACGCCTGCCGGGAGATGAAGATCCCGGTCCTCCCGCCCGACGTGAACACGTCTGCGCTCTCCTTCTCTCCCGACGGTGAGTCCATCCGTTTCGGGCTCGGCGCCGTCAAGGGCGTGGGAGAAGGGGCGGTGAAATCGGTCCTGGATGCCCGGGCGGCGGACGGCCGCTTCGTCTCGCTCACCGACTTCTGCTGCCGCGTCAACGTGCGATTGAACAACAGGAAGGTCATCGAGGCGTTGATCCGCTCCGGGTCGTTCGACTCGCTCGGGAAGAGCCGCGCCGCTCTCACCGTCGGCGTCGACTCCGCCATGGACGTCGCGACGGCCGAGCGGAAGTCGAACGATTCGGGGCAGGGGGGGCTCTTCGGCGACGAGGCCTCCCACGATCACGCCGACCGGTTCGCGGACCTGCCCGAGTGGTCGCCCGACGAGCGGATTCGCTACGAGAAGGAGACCCTCGGCTTCTACATCACCGGGCATCCTCTCGCCCGCTTCGAAGAGGAGATCGGTCTGTTCGGTGACGTGACCGCGGAGACCGCCATGGCGAAGGTCGACCAGAACGTGAAGATCGTCGCCCTTCTCGCCTCGCTCAAGAAGACCCAGATCAAGAAGGGGCAGAACGAGGGGAAGATGATGGCCAAGGGTGTCCTCGAGGACCTCACGGGCTCCGTCCCCGTCACGATCTTCGCGTCGCTTCTCGAGCGCGTCGGCCCCTGGCTGGCCGAGGGTCGGCCCGTCCTCGTATCGGGCGTCGTCAGATCCTCTTCCGCTCCGGGGGCGCCCGAGCCCGAAGATGGGGGAGGCATCGTCCCCGTCGAGATCATCGCCCGAGAGATCCAGGCGCTCGACGGGATGCGCGAGGCGGCCGCCTGCGAGGTCCGTCTGACCACTCCGCTCCCCGGCACCCTCGACGAGACGTTCGTCTCCGTCCGCGAGGTCCTGGAGTCGGTTCCCGGCTCGGTCCCCGTGTCGCTGGTGGTCCGCCGTGCCGGGCACTGGGAAGTGACGGTGCGAACCGCCGGCAGGCTCGCGGTCCGGCCGACGCCCGAGATGACGAAGGCTCTGGAACGCCTCCTTGGACCCAGCTCGGTCCGCTACGTGTACGCCCACTCGTGAGCGAGCGGGAATTCGACCGGGGCGCACCCCTTCTTTCGACGATCGGGCGGTTCGCCCGGACGGCCGGAAGCGACGGATACCTCGTGGGAGGGGCCGCGCGCGATCTCCTGCTGCGAAGGAGTCCGGTCGACCTGGATGTCGCCGTCGAAGGTCCGGTTCGTTCCGTCACCTCCCTCGTGTCGGCTCTCGCCGCCGAGGCGGGTTGGAGCGTCGAGGCCCGCCACGAACGGTTCGGAACGGCGAAGCTGCGAGGTCCGGACGGGACGGGGATCGACATCGCCGCGACTCGGGAAGAGACGTATCCCTTCCCGGGGGCTCTCCCCGTCGTGAGCACCGGAGTGTCGATCCAGAAGGACCTCGGACGGCGGGATTTCACCGTTCACGCCATGGCCTTCCGGCTCTCTGACGCCGGGGTCGAGCCGCGTCTCCTCGACCCGTTCGGCGGCGAGATAGACCTCGAGAGTCGATGTCTCCGGCTGCTCCACGAGGGGTCCCTCGCGGACGATCCGACCCGGGTCTTCCGCGCGGCACGCTATGCCGCGCGGCTCGGATTCGAGGTCGACCCGGGCTTTGCCGAGGCGCTGCGCCGAGGAATCGAGAGCGGCTCCTTCGTCCGGATCTCGGGCGATCGTCTCCGGCGGTCCCTCCAGGAGGTGCTCTCGGAGCAGAATCGGGGCATGGCCGTGGAGATCCTGGCGCGTTACGGCGTTTTCGACGTCCTCGTCGAAGGGTGGGACGTCCCCGTCGCGGTCGCCAGGGATCTCTCCGGGATCCCGGGTCCCGAGGTGGCCTGGGTCAGGCTGTTGTCGCCGGCTTCTCCCTCGCTCCGGGAGAGGGTCGCGTCGCGCCTCAATTTCTCTCGCGCCCTTCGCAGGGCCGTGGGATGTCCGCGATGACACCGCTCCTCGCGCTGGTCCTGGTCGCGGCCCTGGAAGCGGAGCCGCCGGCATCGCCGGTCTCCCCGCCGCCGGGCTCATCCCGGGTCGAGCCGGTGGAGACGACCGCGCCGCCGCCGGAGAAGCCGAGCCGGCCCGAGGACAAGACGCTCGTCGCCTCCCTCGACATCGA
The DNA here is from genome assembly GCA_937927565.1 of uncultured Holophagales bacterium. GTDB lineage: Bacteria > Acidobacteriota > Thermoanaerobaculia > UBA5066 > UBA5066 > UBA5066. The sequence continues at coordinate 5,326 of CALBDV010000478.1, read as the reverse complement.
GCAGGGGGCGGGGAAGGAACGGCTCTCCCTCTACAGGGACGGAACGATCGTCCTCGTCAAGACCTACGAAGGCGTCCGTACGGTCAGAAAGAAGGTCCTCTCGGAGGAGGAGGTCGGCATCATCCGAAAGGTCTGTCGCGAGGCGTTGTCGCTGGATGTCGTCGAGTACCGCGTCGACGTCCTCGGGCACGCCGAACCTCGTCGTTTCCGGATCGAGGTCGAAAGGGAAGGCGAGCTTCCGCGGGCATTCCAGTTCGACGAGCTCGCGCGGATCCCGCTCGTTCTCGGTCGGGCACGGGGGGCGCTCGAGGGGCTGCTGGAGCGATTCGACGAGACGACGGTCTCCCAGGACGACCTTTGGGATCCCTCCAAGCTGCGTCGCGGCGACGTCCTGACGCACCGGAAGGACGGGAGGCAATACCGGGTCGACCGCGACGATGCCTTCGTCCGAAGTCTCGAGCTCGTGGAGGCAGCCCGATCGCTCCAGCGGCTGATCATCCTGAGAGAGGACGTTCCGAAGCTCTTCCTCGATCCCTCTCCCGTGGACGAGAACGGGGATTGGCGATGATCCGGATCGTGGCGGGGGAGTTGCGAGGCAGGCGTCTGGCGGTTGCGCCCGGGGTGCGGCCCACGACGGAACGCGCGCGAGAGGCCCTCTTCAGCATCGTCGGGGAGAGGGTTCGCGGAGCGAGAGTTCTCGACGCCGCTGCCGGGTCGGGAGCGCTCGGGTTCGAAGCTCTCTCGCGCGGGGCGCGGGAGGTCGTTTTCGTGGAAGCCGACCGCCGAACGGCGTCCGTCCTGGAGGCGAACGCCGTCGCGGTCCGGCTCGAAGGACGTGTCCGGGTCGTCGTGCGGCCGGTCGCGAGCTTTCTCCGGATCGACCGTCCCTCGGGTTTCGACTTCGTCTTCTTCGACCCGCCGTGGGCCGATCCGGTCGCCAGCGAGCTCGAAGGACTCTGGACGGCTCTCTCCGCGGGAGGGACGTTCGTCGTGGAGCGGGGGAGCGCGGAGAATCCGTGGCCAGGCTCGCCGGTCGAGCCCGAGGTTCGGCGTTACGGGACCACGGCCCTCCACATCTTCCAGAGGACAGACTCCATCCTGACGGACCCGGAAGGCTCAGCCGGCGCTTCCGAGTCTTCCCCGGAGAACCTTCGCTGACACCCCGGAAAAATGGTCTCAGCGGGTCTGTGGCCGACGAAGCCAGGTGGATCTGGAGTAGATTATCCCGCCTGTCCGGTGCAGACCTCCGGCGGACGGGGAGTTCTGCTCGCCATGAAGGAAGGCATGACTGAAGCACCGTTCCTCTCGGTCGTCATTCCGGCCCGGAACGAGGCGGAGAACGTCCGCCCCCTCGTCGCCGAAGTTCGGCAGGCCCTCGACGGGGCTTTCGACTACGAGCTGATCTACGTCGACGACGGGTCGACCGACGCGACGTTCGAGACGCTGAAGGCACTCGTCGCCGGGGGCTTCGACAGACTCCGCGTCCTCCGGCACGGGAAGAGCACGGGGCAGAGCTTCGCGGTCCTGACGGGGGCCCGGGTCGCTCGTGGGACCTGGCTCGTCGTCCTGGACGCGGACGGCCAGAACGACCCGGCCGACATTCCCGGCATGGTCCGCATGGTCCTCGGCGAGCAGGCGAGGGATCCCCGGGTCGTCGGCGTCATAGGCCACCGCGTGAACCGGCGGGACGACTGGGTCAAGCGCGTCAGCTCGCGCGTCGCAAACTCCTTCCGGAACGCGATGCTCAAGGACGGTGTCCCGGACGTCGGCTGCGGCCTGAAGGCGGTACGGCTCGACTGGTACCTTCGCCTGCCGGCCTTTGACCACATGCACCGGTACGTCCCGACGCTCGTCCAGGCGCGGGGAGGGATCATGAAGGTACATCCCGTGAACCACAGGCCTCGGATGGCGGGAAGCTCGAACTACGGCGTATGGAACCGCCTCTGGGTCGGTCTCGTCGACGTGCTCGGCGTCTACTGGCTCAAACGGCGGAGCAAGGATGTCGTCGTGACGGAAGTCCTCCCGTGACGGTGGTCGTCGAGCGGCTCTGGGTCGGCCTCGGCCTCGTCGGCCAGCTCCTCTTCAGCGCGCGGTTCATCCTCCAGTGGATCGCCTCCGAGCGGAAGAAGAGGAGCGTCATTCCCGTCTCCTTCTGGTACTTCAGTCTCGGGGGATCGGCCCTCCTCCTCGCTTACGCGATCTACCGGAAGGACCCGGTCTTCATCCTGGGGCAGAGCGCGGGCGCGGTCGTCTACGTTCGAAATCTCTGGCTCATACGGTCGGCGCGGCACACGGAGGCCGGGACCGACCCCGGTGGGGACGCGTGACGCCGGACGGTTGGCTCCTCGACGGGCCTCGGGACGACCGCCGCTCCCTGCTTCTCCTCCTCCTCCTCGCCGCCGTCCTCTTCGCCGCCGGGATCGGCCTGCGCGACCCGTGGCCCGCGGACGAGCCGCGGTTTGCCCTCGTCGCCCGGCAGATGGTCGAGAGCGGAAACTGGCTCTTCCCGATGCGGGGCGGGGAGCTCTACCCCGACAAGCCGCCCGTCTTCATGTGGGCGATCGCCCTCTTCCTGAAGGCGACCGGCTCGCTCCGGGTGGCGTTTCTCCTCCCGTCGCTCCTCGCCGGGCTCGGGACCCTCGCCCTCGTGTTCGACCTCTCGCGGAGGCTGCACGACCGTGCCACGGCGTGGCGGACGGGGCTCCTCCTCCTCCTGACGATTCAGTTCACGCTTCAGGCGCGGACGGCTCAGATCGACGGCCTCGTGACGTTCTTCATCACCCTCGGCGTCTACGGCTTTCTTCGCTTTCTGCTTCTGAATGGAGGGTGGCGCTGGTACTACCTCGGCTGGTTTGCGGCAGGCCTCGGCGTCATCACGAAGGGGGTCGGCATCCTCGCCCTCTTCGTCCTCGTGCCGGCGCTCTACACTCACCGCGCCGAGATCCGGCGTGCCCCGCTCGCGGCCTGGCTCAAAGGTCTCGCGGGCCCCTTCTTCCTGGTCGGGGCAATCTCCCTCTGGGCAGTTCCGATGCTGCTCGCTGTCGCCAGGTCCGGCGACCCGGCGCTCGCCGCCTACCGCGACAACATCCTCTTCCGGCAGACGGTGACTCGGTACGGCGCAGCCTGGCACCACGTCGAGCCGTGGTGGCTCTACCTCGTCAACACGATCCCCGCCTTCTGGCTCCCGCTCTCGGTTCTCCTTCCGTGGCTCGTCCCCTCCTGGGTCCGGGAAGCGCGAAAAGGAGACCGGCGGGTCCTCCTCCTCGCGGGCTACGTCCTTCTCGTCCTCGTGTTCTTCAGCGCATCGCCCGGGAAGCGCGGCGTCTACATCACGCCTGCAACGCCGGCCCTCGCGCTCCTCTCCGCGCCGATCCTTCCGTCGCTCCTCGCCGCTTCGTGGCCTCGGAGGCTCTGGACGTGGCTCCCCCGGATCGTCGCCGGGGCCGCCGTCCTCGCGACGGTCGCGCTCCTCCTCGTCCCGAAGGTGCAGGAGAAGCTCGCCGCACGCGAGTTCGCGAACCCCTGGCCGGCCGCGCTCTTCCTCGCCGTCGTCGCGACGGCGCTCGTCCTGAGGTTCCGTGGTGCACCGCTGGCAGCGCTGGCATCCGTCCTCGGCGTCGTCTGGATCGTCGTCGGCTTCGGCGTCAATCCTTTGCTGAACGACTCGCGGACTCCCGAGGCGATCATGAGGAAAGCCGAAGCGCGGGTCCCGGCCGGTGGGATGCTCGCGCTCGTCGCGTGGCGGGAGCAGTTCGTCCTCTTCGCCCGCCGCCCGCTGAGCCACTTCCCCTACCTGATGCCGGCCGACGAGCAGGCCGCCGTCGCGGCCCGATGGCAGCCGGCGGGCGGGGAGCGCTGGGTCCTGGGTCCGGAGAAGGTCCTCGCGAAGGAGTTCGACCTCTCGCACGCGGCGGACCTCGGGACGCGCCACCGGCAGAAGTGGTTCCTCCTCCCGCCCGGATCGTCCCGCCCCTCCGGGGCCGCAGCCGACGGGCCCGTCTTCACCTGCACGCCGGGAGCCCACGGCAAGCCATGAAGGTCCTCGTCACGGGCGCCGCCGGGTTCATCGCGCTCCACGTCGTCGAGCGGCTCCTCGCCCGCGGCGACGACGTCGTCGGCATCGACAACCTGATCCCCTACTACGACGTCTCGCTCAAGGAGGCCCGGCTCGCGCGCCTGACGGGGCGCCAGGGCTTCCGGTTCCTCCGGCAGGACCTCTCGGACCGGGAGGGGATGGCCGCGCTCTTCGCGAGAGAGCGATTCGAGCGCGTCGTCCACCTCGGCGCGCAGCCCGGCGTCCGCCACTCGCTGGAAGCGCCGTTCGACTACGTCGACTCGAACCTCACGGGCCACCTGACGGTCCTCGAAGGGTGCCGGCGGACGGGCGTGGGGCACCTCGTCTACGCGAGCTCGAGCTCGGTCTACGGCCTGAACCGGACGCCGTTCCGCGCCGCCGATCGTACCGACCACCCCGTCAGCCTCTACGGCGCGACCAAGAAGGCGAACGAGGCGATGACCCACGCCTACGCGCACCTCTTCGGTCTGCCGGCGACGGGGCTCCGCTTCTTCACGGTCTACGGACCCTGGGGCCGCCCCGACATGGCGACGATGAAGTTCACCCGCGCGATCCTCGCGGGGGAGCCCATCGAGGTCTACGGCCACGGCGAGATGAAGCGCGACTTCACGTACGTCGGAGACATCGCCGACTCCATCGTCGCCCTCCTCGACCGAATCCCGGAGCCCGACCCGTCGTGGACTCCCGAGGCGGGCGACCAGGCCGCCAGCTCCGCGCCGCATCGCGTCTTCAACATCGGGAACGGCGAACCGGTCCTCCTGATGGACTTCATCCGGACGCTGGAACGCCTCCTCGGGAAAACGGCGGTCATCGTTCTCAGGGACCTCCAGCCGGGAGACCTCCTCGAGACGAGGTCGGACACGGAACCCCTCGCGCGGCTCCTCGGCGCGGCCCCCTACACGCCGCTCGCAGAGGGTCTCGGGCGTTTCATCGCCTGGTACCGCGAGTTCTATCGCGTCTGATCCGGGTCCTGGATCGGGTCCCGGATGCGATTGACCCGGCCCGCGAGGTACCCATAAACTCAAAGGTTAAGCGCCTCTCCGACAGGGGCGACTCAGGGAGAAGACGAGAAATGGCGCTTCCGCGCACGCTCTTTACGTCCGAGTCGGTCACAGAGGGACATCCCGACAAGATCGCCGACCAGATCTCCGACGGGATCCTCGACGCGATCCTCACCGACGACCCCGACGGGCGCGTCGCGTGCGAGACCCTCGTGACGACGGGGACCGCTTTCATCGCCGGCGAGATCAC
>CALBDV010000477.1 GCA_937927565.1 uncultured Holophagales bacterium | reverse complement strand
CCCGGTCAGTTCCTCCGGTAGTGGCAGCCTCTCGAGACCGGGTTCTTCAGCGCGGCCTGGGCGATCAGGTGGCTCGCGTGGACGCCGTGGATCAGGTCGACGATCTCTCGCGAGATCTTCGTCTCGTGGTAGAAGCGCGAGAGGCGCTTCTCGAGGTCGCGGATGTCGGCGACCGCTCGGCCGAGGCGTTCCCCTGTTCTCACGATGCCGACGTAGTTCCACATCGTGTTCCGGATCGTCGTCCAGTCCTGCTGGATGAGGGCGGGGTCCTCGTTCTGCGCGTCGCCGGGGGCGCGCCAGTCGGGGATGGCTCGGAACATCGAGGGCGGGAACGCGGGTCCCTTCTCGATCCGGTCGGCGATCGAACGGGCGGCGTGGGCTCCCCAGACGAGCCCCTCGAGGAGCGACGTGGAGGCGAGGCGATTCGCGCCGTGGAGCCCCGTGCAGCTCGTCTCGCCGACGGCGTAGAGGTTGCGGATCGTCGTCTTCCCCTCGAGGTCGGCGAGGACGCCGCCGCAGAAGTAGTGGGCCGCGGGGACGACCGGGATCGGCTCGGTCGCGATGTCGATCCCGAACTTCGCGCACGTCGCCGCGATCGTCGGGAAGCGGTCTCGGATCGGGACCTTCCCCTTCCCCTCGTAGTTGTGAGCGAGATCGAGGTACACGCACGGCTCGCCGCGCGTGGTCATCTCCTCGACGATGGCGCGCGTGACGACGTCGCGCGGGGCGAGGTCCTTCCGCTCCCGGTCGTAGCGCTGCATGAAAGCCTTGCCCGAGCGGTTGACGAGGACGGCCCCCTCGCCGCGCAGCGCCTCGGAGATGAGGAAGCGGTCGCCGTCGGGGTGGTAGAGAGTCGTCGGGTGGAACTGGACGTACTCGAGGTTCAGGACGGCCGCCCCGGCGCGCGCGGCCATCGTCAGGCCGTCGCCGATGGCGTGCCGGGTGTTCGTCGTGTGGAGGAAGAGGCGGCCGACGCCGCCCGTGGCGAGGATCGTGAAGTCCGCGAGGACGGTGTGGACGGAGCCGGAGGCGTCGAGGACGTAGGCGCCGAGGCAGGGGTCCTGGAGGGCGTAGCGCTGCTGGACGTCGGTCGAGTGGTGGCGCGCGGTGATGAGGTCGATCGCCGTCGCCCCGGTCCAGATCTTCACGTTCTTCTCGGCCTTCACACGGGCGAGAAGGGCGATCTCGATCGCCTTTCCGGTCGCGTCGGCCGAATGGACGATCCGCGCGACCGAGTGGGCTCCCTCGCGCGTGAAGTCGAGGTCTCCCTGCCGGGTCCTCGAGAAGGGGACGCCGGCGTCGCCGATCAGGATCTCCTCGACGACGCGAGGACCCTCCTGCGCGAGGAAGCGGACGGCCTCGGCGTTGCAGAGACCGGCACCGGCCGCGAGGATGTCCTTCACGAGGGAAGCGGAGGAGTCTTTTCGGCCGAAGTAGATGATCCCGCCCTGCGCCCAGGCGGTGTTGCAGTCGCCGGGATCGTCGGCCTTCGTCAGGAGCAGGACACGGACTCCCCGTTTCGCGAGGGCGAGAGCGGCGGTCAGACCGGCGATGCCGGTTCCGATGACGAGCGCCGGGACGCGGATCCGCCCGGCAGCGGGGCTCACTTCCGGCTCCGCCGTGCCGCAGCGACCTTCACGTCGAGGGCGATGTCGACGGCGCGGACGGAGTGCGTGAGCGCTCCCACCGAGACGAAATCGACGCCGGCCAGGGCCGACTTCCGAGCCTTCTCGACGGTCATCCCGCCCGAGGCTTCGGTCGTCACGGAGGCCCCGGTCGCCTCGTTCCAGAGCGCGACGTCGGCGACGGCCTTCTTCATGTCCGCGATCGTCATGTTGTCGAGGAGGATCCGCTCGGCCCCGGCCTCGAGCGCCTGGTGGACCTCGTCGCGGTCTCGCGCCTCGGCCTCGAGGAGGCAGCGCCGGAGGGAGCGGTTCATCGCTCGGAAGTCCGTTGCGCGCCGGGTCGCGTCCCAGAGGCTGCCACAGCCGTCGGCGTGGTTGTCCTTGACGAGGAAGGCGTCGGAAAGGCCCATCCGGTGGTTCGTGCCGCCGCCGCACCGCACGGCGTACTTCTCGAAGACGCGCAGGCCGGGCGTCGTCTTGCGCGTGTCGAGAAGGTGCGCGGTCGTGCCCGCGAGCGCGTCGACGTAGGCGCGCGTGGCGGTCGCGATGCCCGTCAGCCGCTGGACGAGGTTCAGCGCGGTCCGCTCGGCCGCCAGTACCGAGATGGCCGGACCCTCGACCCGGGCGAGGACGGTTCCCGGGGCGACCCGGACGCCGTCCTCGACGAGGACCTCCACGGACGCGGGAGGGTGCGGGAAGGCGAACACGCGCGGCAGGAACGCGGCGCCGGCGACGACGGCCGCCTCGCGGCAGACGACGTCGCCCGCGACGCGGGCCTTGGGGCCGAAGACGGCGAGAGTGGTGATGTCCTCTCCGTCCTCCGCGAACGCGCGCGCCAGGAGGTCGTTCAGGGCTTCGACGAGATGTCGATCGATCTTCACGAGAAGAGCATTCTAGACGGGTGGGAGGCTGCGTGTCCGCCGTCCCTCCGATAGGATGGCCCGTCGATGGAGGAATCGAAGATGGCAGGACCCGTGATCCCCGACAGATACCGTGAGGCGCTCGGCAAGGACGACCCGTTCCTGGCGTTGTTCGAGGCACCGCAGAAGCTCCGCAAGCTCCTGAAGGGCCTCACCGAGAAGCAGCTCTCCCGCCGCCCGGCGCCGGGAAAGTGGTCGATCAAGGAGATCGTCGCCCACCTGGCCGACGGCGAGGTCATCCTCGGCTCGAGGTACCGCTTCATCGCCGCGCACGACAAGCCGGCGATCGCGGGCTACGACCAGGACCTCTTCGTCGAGAAGCTCGGCGTCGGGAACACGACCACGGATGAGCTCCTGGACGACTTCGAGATGGCTCGCATGCTGAACACCGACCTTCTCGCGCGTCTCCCCGACGAGGCGCTCGACCGGGTGGGGATTCACTCCGAGAGGGGCGAGGAATCGATCTGGACGATCATGACCCTCTACGCCGGCCACGACCGGGTCCACCTCGCCCAGATCGAGACGATCCGGACAGGGCTCTTCCCTCCGAAGAGGAAGGGCACGAAGAAGAAGGGCGCAAAGAAGGACTCGAGGAAGACCGCTCCGAAAGCGCCGGCTCCGAAGGCGGCGAAAGCCGTGAGCGTTCCGAAGCCGAAGGGAAAGGTCCCCGCGAAGGCCGCGCCGAAAGCGCCGGCGAAGAAGAGCCCGAAGAGAAAGTAGCCGTCCGGATCAGGCCGAACCGCGCGTGAGGCGGGCCGCGAGGCCCGCCAGCGGCGCCGTCGCCGGGACGACGAGGCGAGTGGCCAGTCCGCCGAGGAAGACGGGCCGGAAGAGGCGGGAGAAGAAGAAGACTCTGCCCGTGACGGCCCTCCACCGGCGAGCCCACTCCGAGGCGAGGGCGGTGGTTGCGACCTGCCCGGCGGCGTACTCCGCCAGAAGCGCCCCGACCGCTTCGCCGGTCCTCAGGGCGAGCGCCATTCCGGAGCCGGTGTACGGGTCGACGACGCCCGCCGCATCGCCGGCCAGGAGGACGTCGCCCCACGCGGCCCCGCGCGCTCCGAGGTGGACCGGCTCGCTGACGAGCGGCGGTCCCGGCTCGGGGGCGAGGCCGGCGAGGTCGGCCGCGAGCGCGGGGCTCTCGCCAGAGAGGCGCGCGAGGAGCTGGTCGAAGTCGTGGCGCGCTTCCTGCGCGACGGCGGGGGTCGCGAGGGCACCGAGGCTCACGCGCCCCTCCTCGACGAGCGAGAGGCCCAGATAGCCGCCCCGAAAGACGTGGAGGACGACGTGGTCCTCGAACCGCTTTCCGGCGCCACCGGCGAGGAACTTCTTGAACCCGAAGAGCGTCGCGGGTGCCCCGAAGAACGGTCGGCCGAGGCGGCCGTCGAGAGGCGAGTAGCGTCCCCAGGCGCCGAGGATCGTCCGGGCCGTCAGCGTCCGCGCCGGGGTCCTCACCGTGAAGCCGTCGGCGAGGCTTCCCTCGACCGACGTCGCCGCCTCGCCGGTGTGGAGGGCGGCCCCGGCCTTCAGCGCGCCGTCGAGGACGAGCGAGTCGAGCCGCTCGCGGCTGAGGGAAAGGGCCGGCGAGGGAAGGCGGCCGCGGACCCGGAGCCCGTCGGGGCGGACGAGGGCGAATCGCCGGATCGTCGCGGCCCCGGCGGAACGGACGGCCCCGTCGAGGCCGAGGCGCGCGAGCGCGGCGACGCCATCGGGGGAGAGGAGCTCGCCGCAGGTCTTCGGCCGAGGGAAGCTCGCCTTGTCGACGACGGCGACGCTCGCGCCGGATCGCGCCAGGACGAGGGCCGCAGCGCTCCCCGCGAGGCTCGCGCCGACGACGACGGTGTCGAGCCGTTCGCCGGTCACGTCCGCTTCCAGAGGAGGCCCTGGACGTAGGGGCCGGCCGGCCTCACGAGCGTGCCCGGAAGGGCGCGGGCGGCGATGGCGCGCAGCTCGGGAACGGTCCAGGCCTGCAGGACCGAGGCGCGCGCATCCAGCCGCGTGATCGGACTCCGATAGGCCAGGCGGGAAAGGAGTGCGTTGACGGCGAGAGGCACCCGGTGGCGCGTCAGGTCGAGGGCGACGACGGCGAACCGGGCCACGCGTGCCGACTCGCGGAGAAGCTCGGCGATGGAAGCCGCGTCGAAGTGGTGGAGGAAGAGGGTCGAGGAGACGACGTCGACGGAACGGTCTGCCAGCGGAAGACGAAGGGCGCCGGCAGCGACGCTTCGGCCTCTCGCCGAGAGGCGCGCGTGGAGAAGCTGCCGGTCGAGGTCGATCGTGACGAGCTGCCGCCCGCGGCGGGAAAGCTCGCCCGTGAGCGCGCGCCCCACGTGACCGCTCCCGGCCCCGAGGTCCAGGAGGATCGGGCGCGGCGAGGGGACGGCGAGGAGGAGCGGGACGAGGTGGCGCCTCACGATCGCCCGGCCGCCGAGGGCGCGGTGGATCCACTCGATGTCGGCGAGACTCTCCTCGGCCTCGAGCGGCGTCACGTCTCCGTCGAGGATCTCGTCGGAGGGGACGCGGGGCGGGACGAGGAAGCTCACGACGACTCAGCTTCCGAAGGCGCGTCCCGTCCTCACGACGAGGGCGGTGTTCTTCGAGCCGAAGGCGATTCCGTTCACGAGGGCGACGTCGACTTCGGCGGGGCGAGCTGCGACGGGGACGTAGTCGAGGTCGCATTCGGGGTCCGGCGTCTCGAGGTTCGCCGTCGGCGGGAGGAACCCCGCGTTCAGCGCGAGGAGGGTCGCCGCGAGGCCGGCCGCGCCCGAGGCTCCCTGAGGGTGCCCGATCTGGCTCTTCACGCTGCTGCCCGGCGTCCGGTCCGCGTGCGCGCCGAGCGCGATCCTCGTGGCGCGAGTCTCGATCCGGTCGTTCAGCTCGGTCCCGGTGCCGTGATACTGGACGTAGCCGACGTCCGTGGGGGCGATCCCGGCGTCCCCGAGCGCCTCGGTCATGGCGCGGGCCGGCTCCTCGCCCGACTCGTCGAGCCTCACGCGGTGGTAGGCGTCGCAGGTCGCGGCATATCCGAGGATCTCGCCGAAGAGGCGCACCCGGCGCGAGAGGGCCCTCTCCATCTCCTCGAGGACGAAGAACCACGCGCCCTCTCCCAGGACGAAGCCGTCCCGGCCGCCGTCGAACGGGCGGCTCGCCGTTTCCGGGAGCTCCTGCCGTGACGATGCGAGGATCTGCATGAGGCCGAAGCCGGTCATGATGCCGGGGGTGATGACGGCGTCGGCGCCCCCTGCGAGGACGACGTCCCGCTCGCCGTACCGGATCGACTTCACGGCGTAGCCGATCGCGTCGGCCGAAGACGTGCAGCCGGTGGAGACGACGTGGGACGGCCCCTTGAGGCCGTAGCGCATCGAGATCTCGGAGGAGAGGGTGCCTATGGTGCCGGTCGGGATCGCGTAGACCGACGCCTTCTTCAGCTCGCCCCGGTAGTAGTGGCCGTACATCTTCTCGAAGAACTCGACCGGCCCTCCTCCCGATCCGAGGAGGACGGCGATCCTGCGCCGTTCGTCGAGCGAGAGGCGCTCCGCATCGATCCCGGCGGAGGCCAGTGCCTCGCCCGCCGCGGCGATCGCCATCGGGACGACACGGGAAACGTGCCGGGCGTCCTTGGCCGGAATGTGGTCGGCGGGGTCGAAGCCCCGGGCTTCGCCTGCGATCCTGACCGGGAGCCCTTCCGGATCGAAGAGGGTGATGCGCCGGACGCCGGAGCGGCCCTCCCGAAGGCCCTCGAGATAAGCCTCCGAGCCGGTCCCGAGCGGCGTGACGCAGCCGAGGCCGGTGATGGCGACGCGACGCCTCATGCGCGGGGAAACGCCGGTTTCCGAGGTGTGGACATCGACCGTGATCCTAGCAGCGAGGCCGTGTCCGGTTTTCCGTACAATGGGGCCGGTGTCGGACAGCCGCTTCGAGTTCCGCGGCGACCTCTCGAAAACCCCGCTTCCCGAGGTCCTCCAGACGGTGCACCACTACCG
>CALBDV010000476.1 GCA_937927565.1 uncultured Holophagales bacterium | reverse complement strand
AGCGTGTTCTTCGGGAGGGCCAGCGGACAGCTCGCGAACGGAGTGAGCGAGCAGGGCGGGTTCTCGGCGAGGTTGAAGTCGAGGACGACCTTCGACTCCCCCGGCTTCGGCTTGTTCGCGTGGAGGAAGCGGCCGCCTCCGTAGGTCTCTTTCGGGGCGGTCGCGTCGGAGAAGACGAAGAAGAGGGTCTCGTCCTCGGGCGACTCGACGGTCGGCTCGAGCCGGTACTCGCCACCGGCAAGGGCGAACCGCACGACTCCCGGCGCAAGCGCCTTCCGGGCAGGCCCCCGCGAAGAGGGCACGTCGACGTCCCGAGGTGCCTCGTACGGTTCGTACGAGCCCTCGACCCGGTACGCGGGATCGACAGGGAAGTACGCCAGGCCCGTGAAGGCCGACCTCCGGGGGCTCTCGGGGTCGCGCGCCCGGACGGCAAAACGGCCGTCCTTCTCGAAGAGGGAGATGCGAACGCGGCCGACCGTCACGACGTCGTGCCTCTGCCCCGCGTGTTCGGGGACGAGCGGCGCCGCCGTCGGTGGCGCGCCGTTCACGGCCACGGGCGCACCCTGCTCGGCCCGAACGACGACGGTCCTGTCCGGGCGAAGGTCGAAGACGCAGGCCTTCGCCGGAATGCCCGGTACCTCCAGAGCCATGGCGGCGGACGGGTCGGACCCGACGACGTTCTCGCCGGGCTCCAGGAGCTCGCGTGCGACGAGAGTCAGCCAGCCGTCCTCGGCGGTCAGCTCCGACAGCCGCTCGGCACGCGCGGTCTCGATGGCAGCGAGGTACGTCGGTTCGACGGCCGGCGGACGGCGGCACGCGAGCGCCGCGAGCACGACGAGGAAGGCGGAGGCGGCGCGAGGCATCGCTCTCTCGAGCACGGGCGTTCGGAGATCAGAGCCGGGCGGCAAGACGTGAGCCCTGGTCGATGGCGCGCTTTGCGTCGAGCTCGGCCGCGACGTCCGCACCCCCGATGAGGTGCAGCCCGATGCCGGCCTCCCTGAGCGGGGCCTCCAGCTCGCGCAGCGGCTCCTGGCCCGTGCAGAGGACGACGTTCTCGACCTCGAGCAGCCGAGTCTCCTCCCCTTTCTCTCCGAGGCGGATGGTGAGCCCGCGGTCGTCGATCCGCTCGTAGCGGACCCCCGAGAGCATCTCGACCTCCTTCATCTTGAGCGAAGCCCGGTGGATCCAGCCCGTGGTCTTCGCCAGGCCGGCGCCCGGCCGGCCCGTCTTCCTCTGCAGGAGGGTGACCTTTCGCGCGGGCGGCGCCGGCCGGGGCTCCGTCACGCCGCCCGGGGAGACCTCGGGGTCGGTGACGCCCCACTCCTCCATCCAGCGCGCCAGGTCCGGCCCCTCTCCATCCGCGGGCCTCTCGCCGTGGACGAGGAACTCCGCCACGTCGAAACCGATCCCCCCGGCGCCGATGACGGCGACGGACTTGCCGACAGGCCTCCCGCGCAGGAGTACGTCGACGTAGGAGAGGACCATCGGGTGGTCCTGGCCAGGAATTTGAGGGCTCCGCGGAACGACGCCCGTCGCGAGAACGACCTCGTCGTACTTCGCCGCGATCAGCTCGCTCGCACTGACGCGGGTCCCGAGGCGCAGCGTGACGCCGGTCGACCGGACCCTGTCCTGGAAGTACCTGAGCGTCTCGGCGAACTCCTCCTTGCCCGGGACGCGCATCGCCATCCGGAACTGGCCGCCGATCTCGGCTGCGGCCTCGAAGAGGTCGACGTCGTGGCCGCGCTCGGCGAGCACCGTGGCACAGGCGAGCCCGGCCGGCCCCGCACCGACCACGGCGATCCGCTTCCTGGACGGCGTCGGCGAGTAGACCAGCCCGGTCTCGTGACAGGCGCGCGGGTTCACGAGACAGGAAGCGACCTTTCGGCTGAAAACGTGGTCGAGGCACGCCTGGTTGCAGGCGATGCACGTGTTGATCTCCGCGGCGCGCCCTGCAGCCGCCTTCTTCACGAACTCCGCGTCGGCCAGGAGCGGTCGCGCCATCGAGACCATGTCGGCGGAGCCCTCGGCCAGGATCCGTTCCGCGACCGCGGGGTCGTTGATCCGGTTCGTCGTGCAGAGGGGAATCCCGACCTGGCCTTTCAGTTTCCGCGTCACCCAGGCAAAGGCCGCGCGCGGCACGCTCGTGGCGATCGTCGGGACGCGGGCCTCGTGCCAGCCGATTCCCGTGTTGAGGATCGTGGCTCCGGCAGCCTCGATGGCCTTCGCGAGCTGCACCACCTCGGGCCACGTGCTGCCGCCCGGGACCAGGTCGAGCATCGAGATCCGGTAGACGATGATGAAGTCGCGCCCAACGGCCTCGCGCAGCCTCCCGACGATCTCCACCGGAAGGCGCATCCGGTTCTCGTACGTGCCGCCCCAGCGGTCCGTCCGCTTGTTCGTGCGGGTGACCAGAAACTCGTTGATGAAGTAGCCCTCGGAGCCCATCACCTCGACACCGTCGTACCCCGCCTCCCTCGCCAGGGCGCCGGCCCGGACGAACGCCCGGATCTGCCTCTCGACGCCGGCCGCCGAGAGAGCGCGCGGGGTGAACGGGTTGATCGGCGCCTTGATCCGCGACGGGGCGACCGAGAAGGGCGAATAGCCGTAGCGACCGGCGTGGAGGATCTGGAGGGCGATCCTGCCGCCATCGGCGTGGACAGCCCCCGTGATCATCCGGTGCGCCAGGGCGGCCCGCGGGGTCGCGAGCCGGCCCCCGAATGGCGACAGCCACCCCTCGACGTTCGGCGCGAAGCCACCCGTGACGATCAGCCCGACGCCGCCCCGCGCGCGCTCGGCGAAGTAGGCCGCGAGGCGCGGGAAAGTGGACTTGCGGTCCTCGAGCCCGGTGTGCATCGAGCCCATCAGGACCCGGTTCGGGAGTGTCGTGAAGCCGAGGTCCAGGGGCGACAGGAGATGAGGGTACGAGGTCGTCACGGCTCCTCCTCTATTGACGGACGGACTGGAGAAGAGGCGCTCCGGGGCCATCGTCGGCAACGAGCGAGCCGAGGTCCGCCGCGTCGGCGCATCGGGTGATTATCGTCCGGGCATTGGTCTCCGGCGCGCCGCCAGCAGGAAGAGCGCGCCCGCGGAGCGACCCGCGAGGATGGCCGTCGTGGCGACGATTGCGGCGGGGACGCGGCTGAACGATATTCCGGCGAACAGGGTGGCGGTGAGGACGGCCAGCTCGACGAGCGTCCCGACCGTGACGAGGCGCGTCGTCCGGAGCAGCACGAGGCGTGCGTGCATCCAGACGAGGACGGTCGCGGCCGCAGGAGTCAGGACCAGGACCGCCGCGGCGCGTCGCGCCAGGGGAACCAGCTCCCTGTCGAGGCCCGTGACCCCTGCGAACCAGAGCCCGGCCGCGGGAGTCAGGACGACGGCCGCCATGGCGAGCGACGACAGCCCGCCCAGGAGCACCGCGAAGCGGCGCAGCGACCGGAGCGCGGCGGCCCCGCCCCGGCCAAGGGCGATGACGACCTCCTGGAACGCCGTGGCGGGACACCGGAAGAGGAATCCGAACGTGTTGACGACGGGAAGGACGGCGAGCGACTCGATCGGGAGGTGGCCGCGTCCGACGAAGAGGATCACGAGGGGCTGGGCGGCCATGTTCATCAGCGGGGTGACGGCGAGGGGCCAGTAGAAACGCTGGATGTCCGCCAGACTCGGGACGTCCGCTGGCGACGCCGGAGTCCGCAGCGAAAGCCGGTTCCGGTCCGGCCGGGCCCAGGCCCACGAGACCGCGGCCTCGACGACGACGCCCGCCGAAAGGGCGCCGGCCCCCACGACGGCCCCTTCGAGCCTTCCGTCCAGGAAGAGAGCCAGCCCCGTGGCGGCCATCGTCGAGAGGCGCACCACCGTTCCGTACGCGACGAGACGGGTCCGTCCCGCGGCGATCAGGATCCCCTGCTGGAACCGCCGGAACCCGATCGCCGCGGGCCACGGGAGGAAGAGCGCCACCGCGAGCTGCGCCCGGCCCGCCACTTCGGGCGGGAGCGCCAGGACCCTCGAAGCCAGGACCTCGAACACGGGCGGAAAGACGATGAAGGCCATCGCCGCGGTCACGCCGCCGTTCATCAGGATCGAGAACCGCCGGAGCCGCCGAAAGCTCTCGCGGTCGCGCGCGAGGGCCGTGGTGGCGGCGAGCAGCATGATGATGGGAGCCTCGGCCACGAACGCGAGGGAGAGAGCCACGCCGAACGCCGCGAGGTTGAACGTCGGTTCCGGCAACCGGGCGACGAGGGCCGCGACGAACGGGCCCTCCGCAGCCATCATCAGCCACGTCGCCGCGAGCGGGAGCCAGAACCGGAAGATCGTCCAGAGCGCGAGATCCGGCCCGCTTCCGTCGGAGGGCGCCACGGGTGAGCCCGGGCTCTCGCCGCTCCCTTCCGGCTCGCGAGGACCTTCGAACGCCATCCTTCGATGTTGGCACACGCGGCTCGGCCCGGCCGCGACCGCGTTTCCGCGCACCCGGATTCCGCTCGCGTGTCCCGTCGCCGACAATCCCGGATGGAGGCGCCATGCGCACTGCCCTGCTCGCGACCCTTCTGCTGTCCCCCCTCGTTGCCGCCCCCGCGCCCGAGCCCGCTGCCGACCTGCTCCTGACGGGCGGACGGGTCTGGACTGCGGACCCGTCCCGGCCCTGGGCGGAGGCGGTGGGGGTGCGAGACGGACGCGTGGTGTTCGTAGGGCACGACGCGGAAGCGGCACGTCTCAAAGGGCCGAAGACGAAGACGATCGCGCTTCGGGGCCGCCTCGTCACCCCCGGCTTCGAAGACGCGCACCTGCACCTGATGAGCGGGGCACGCAATCTCGAGCGCGTGGACCTCGCGGAGGAGACGACCCTGGCCGGGCTGCAGGAGCGGATCCGACGCTTCGCCGAGGCCAACCCGAAGAGCCCGTGGGTCGTAGGACGCGGCTGGGTGTACGGGTCGTTCCCCGGCGGCCTCCCCACGCGCGAGCAGCTCGACGCGATCGTCCCCGACCGGCCGGCCTACATGGACTGCTACGACGGCCACACCGGCTGGGCCAACAGCAAGGCGCTGGCACTGGCCGGCATCACGAAGGACACGAAGGACCCGGTCAACGGCGTCATCGTGCGCGACCCGAAGACGGGAGAGCCCACCGGCGCTCTGAAGGAAGCTGCGGGCAGCCTCGTCGAGGAGCTGATCCCCGAGCCCACCGCGGAGAGGCACTACGCCCTGCTGCTCCAGGCTCTTGCCCTGCTCAACGGCAAGGGGATCACCGCGGTCCAGGACGCGGGCTGGGACGCCGAGGAGGTGGCCCGGTTTCTCCCACTCCTCGAGAAGGCGCGCGCGGAGGGGAAGCTCACGGTGCGCACCCGGCTGACGGTGAGCATCTCGCCGGGCGACCCGGCCACCGGCCTCGCGGAGGCCGTCCGCCTGCGGGACCGGTATCGCGACGGCGCGATCGCCTTCGGCGGGGTGAAGGGGTACGTCGACGGGGTGATCGAGGCACACACCGCGGCGATGCTGGCGCCGTACTCTGACGAGCCCGCTCTCGGAGCGGGAACCCCGCGCTGGGAGCAGGCCGCCCTCGACCGCGCGGTGGCGGGAGCGGACAAGGCCGGCCTGCAGGTGTGGCTGCACGCCATCGGCGACCGCGGAATCCGCATGGCCCTCGACGCCTACGAGGCGGCGGCAAAGCAGAACGGACCGCGCGACCGCCGCCACCGGGTGGAGCACGTAGAGGCGATCGCCGCGGCAGATGCCCCGCGTTTCGCCGCCCTGGGCGCGGTGGCCTCCATGCAGCCCCTGCACGCCAATCCCGACCAGAACAACGAGACGGTCTGGTCGCGCAACGTCGGTCCGGAGCGCGCCAGCCGCGGCTTCGCATGGCGGCTCATCGAGCAGGCCGGAGGCCGGCTGGCCTTTGGAAGCGACTGGCCGGTCGTGACCCCCGACGTGCTCCGCGGGCTGTACTGCGCGGTGGCGCGCAAGACCCGCGAGGGAAAGCCCGCGGGCGGCTGGCAGCCGGAGCTCGCGGTGAGCGTGGACAGCGCCTTGCGCCACTACACGATCGACGCGGCCCGGGCCGGGTTCGGGGAGCGTGAGCGCGGCTCGATCCGCGTGGGCAAGCGCGCGGACCTGGTCGTCCTCTCGCGCGACGTCCTGTCCGCGCCGCCAGAGGAGATCCTGCAGACGCGGGTGCTGCTCACCCTCTTCGAGGGCAGGCCCGTCTGGCGCGACCCGTCCTTCGAGTGATCGGCGCGGGCGACGCCCTCGCAGGGCCGCCCCGGGTCTACACTCGGCCGCTCATGGCCCCGCCCCTCCCGATCCCCGAGAGCTACTGGGTCGTGCCGGGCCTCCTCCTCGCCGGCGAGTACCCCTTCTCCTTCGTCGAGGAAGAGGGGCGCGGGCGGCTCCGCGCCTTTCTCGACGCCGGCATCCGGCTCTTCGTCGACCTGACGGAGGCGAAGGAAAGCGGACGGACGGGTCCGCTCGACCCGTACGCGGATGCGCTCCTCGAAGAAGCCGCCGCCCGGGGGCTCTCCGTGCGGACCGTCCGCCATCCCGTGCGCGACATGAGCGTACCGGCCGGCGACGGCCTCGAGCGGATCGTCGCGGAGCTCGAAGGGGCGGTGGAGCGCGCCGAACCCGCCTACGTCCACTGCTGGGGAGGCATCGGGAGAACCGGAACCGCGGTGGCCTCGTTCCTCGCCCGCCACCACGGGGTGACGGGCGACGAGGCGCTGGCCCTCCTCGACGTCCTCTGGCAGGACGTGCCGAAGAGCGCCATCTTCCCCGAGTCACCCCAGACGGAGGAGCAGCGTCGGGCCGTTCGCCGCTTCGCCGGAAACGGGGGCGGACCGCGTTGAACGCCCGCATCGACTCCCCTGCGAACCCTCGCATCGGCGCCGCCGCCCGCGCAGCGAGGGAGGGCGAGGCGCTCGTCCTCGAAGGGGCCAGGATGCTCGTCGACGCCCTCGAGGCGGGCATCGTTCCCGACGTCGTCTTCGCTCTGCCCGATCTCGCGCCGGCCGATGCCGCGGCCCTCGACCGTGCGGGGCGGGCCGGCATCGAGATCGTCGAAGTCTCTCCCCGCGTCCTCGCACGCCTCTCCGACCTCGGGTCGACGAGGGCGCTCCTCGCCCTCGCTCCCGTGCCGTCCTCGACCCTGGCAGCCCTCGCCGGCTCGCGGCTCGTCCTCCTCCTCGACGGTCTTCAGGACCCCGCCAACGTCGGCGCGATCCTCCGAGCCGCCGAGGCCTTCGGCGCCGGGGGGCTGATCCTGACGCCGGGCACCGCGTCCCCGTTCGCCCCGAAGGCGTTCCGCGCCTCGGCGGGGAGCGCCCTGAGGGTTCCCGTGGTGAAGAACGTCCTCTCGACGGACGCCGTCAAGTGGATTCACGCGACCGGCGCGACCCTGGCCGGAGCCGATGCCCACGATGGACGAGAACCGGAAGCCCTCCGAGCCCTCGCGCCCCTCGTCCTCGCCATCGGATCGGAAGGCCACGGTCTCTCGGCGCCGCTTTTCGACGCGCTCGACCTGCGTGTTCGGATTCCGGTCTCTCCGCCCGTAGAGTCGCTCAACGCCGCGGTGGCGACCGGAATCCTCCTCTACGCGCTCTCTCCGAAAACCTCGGCCGAGAAACGGTAGATCGTCGCGGGCGGGTTGCCCGATTTCCAGGCGTCTTCCGGGAGGCCCGCCTTGAGGCAGACCTGCGCAAGGAGGGTCGGGACGTCCCAGCCCCATTCCGGTGCGACCTGCGGCAGGAGCAGGCCGGAGCGTTGACCCTTCTGCGCCACGACGCCATGGACACCGATCTCGATCTCCGCGAGGGGATCGGACACCGCCTCGAGCGGCGTCATGACCGAGATCTCGAGGGAGAGCTTCGGCAGATCGCGGGGCTGGGCCGGCGCGAAGCGCGGATCGTTCAGGAGAGCCGCCACGGCGTTCTTCTCGACGTCCTCGACCAGCGGACGCCAGGGTTCGAGGCTCCCGATGCAGCCACGCAGCCGGCTGTCCTTCTTCCAGGTGACGAACGCGGCCCCGGCCTCGACGAGGCGCCCTTCGGGAGGCGACAGGTCACGCTTGCCCTCGGGGAGGCCGAGAGCCCGGGCGGTTGCGTGACGCGCCCGCCGCAGGAGGTCGGCCTTCTCGGTGTCGGAGAGCATCCTCTTTCTCCTCGCGGTCAGGCGTGGGTCCGGGGCCTCGCGAGCCCGGCCTCGACGAGGAGGCTCACGGCGGTCTTCTCGAACGCGTCGAGCCGCCCGGTGAAGAAATGGTCCGCGCCCGGGACGACGGCCGCCCGAAAGCCGTGGCGGGCGGCGGTGTCGAGTGCGATCTGCCCGGGCCCGAACTGATCCGCGCCGCCCTGGACCCAGACGACGTTGCGGCCTTCGAGGGCCTTCGCCTCCTCCTCGGCCCAGCGGTCCGAAGGGACGCCGATGAGGAGAAGGACGGTAGGTTCGACGACGAGCGCAGCCCGCGCCGCGCAGAGGGACCCGAAGGAGAACCCCGCGAGAGCCAGCGGGCCGGCCGGATACCGCTCGCGGGTGAATCGGACGGCCGAGACGAGATCGTCCGTTTCGCCGCGCCCCTCGTCGTAGATCCCCTCGGATGCCCCCACTCCCCGGAAGTTGAAGCGGAGGGAAGCGAGGTGAAACCGTTCGGCCAGGAACTTCGCGGTCCGGTGGACGACCTTCGTGTGCATCGTTCCGCCGAAGAGGGAATGAGGGTGCGCGACGACGGCGGCACCAGCCGGGTTCGGCGGGAGGCGGAGGAGCGCCTCGAGGGAGCCGACGGGCCCGGGAAGCGTCAGGGAGAGCATTCGGACGGCGGTCACGACCGTCCGAAGTTAGCATGCGCCGGATGAATGGGCCCCAGCCGAGTTCCCCGCCGGGCCGACGGGTGCGGTTCGAGCCGTGGATCTCCCTCGCCCTCGTCCTCGTTTCGGTGGCTCTCGCCGTTCATCATCTCTCCGGAGACGCCGCGACCGCCGACGAGCCGGTTCACCTTGCCGCGGCCCTGGAAATCGCCCGGGACGGCACGGGACGGTGGAATCCGGAGCATCCTCCCCTCGCCAAGGCTCTCGCCGGAAGCGCTCTCGCCGGCCTCCCGATCCGACCCGCCGACGACCCGCTCCGCTCGCCTCCCGGTCCGGCGCGCCTCCTCCGCTTCCTCTACCAGAACACGACTCCGGCGGAGACGATCCTCCTTCGTGCGCGCCTGCCGTTCGTCGCGCTCCTCGCCGCGCTCCTTCTCGCCGTGCGTGCCGAGGCGCGGCGGCGCTGGGGCCCGTGGGCCGGCTGTGCCGCCCTCTCCTTCGCCGCGCTCGAGCCGACCCTCAACGCGCACGCGGGAGTGGTTCACACCGACGTGGCCGTGACCCTGTTCGTCGTCCTCTCGCTCGGCCCGCTCTCCCGCCTCGCGCGGGCTGAAGCTCGTGACGCCGCTCCCCTGCTCGGCCTCCTCTGGGGCCTCGGATTCCTGTCGAAGTTCAGCGCGCCCCTCCTCGCCCTCTGTACGCTCCCCTTCCTCGCGGCCGACGCCACGCCCACCCTTCGCGACCTTCCGCGCCTCGCACGCCGCCTCCTCGCCGCCGGCGGGATCGCCCTCCTCGTCACCCTCGCCGGTTTCGCCTGGGCCTTTCGGAACCAGTCGCCCGAAGACCGCCACGCACTCGTCGTCGACCGTATCGAGGTGAAAGGACGATCTCCCGAGGTGGCGCGCGCCGTTCTCGCCGCCGGCGACGCTCTCCCTCCGCTGGGCAACCTCCTCACGGGCGCCCTCTCCGTCGCTCTCCAGAGCGACGTCGGAGCCGGGGTGAACTACTTCCTCGGGAAGGTCTCCCGCGAAGGCTCGCCCTGGTACTTCCCCGTCGCGCTCGCCGTGAAGGCGCCGCTCGGCCTTCTCCTCGGCCTCGCGACCGCGCTGGTGGCGCGCGAGTCGCGCCGCTTCGCCGTCGTCTTCGGGGGCACGCTCCTCATCTTCCTGCTGCTTTCTGCCCGGACGACCTACAACATCGGGGTTCGGCACGCCCTTCTCTTCTTTCCGCTCGCGGCCGTCGCAGCGGGGTCCTCGCTCTCCGCTCCTGCCGTCCGCCTTCGCCGCGCGGCCGCGCTCGGGGCGCTCTGTGTCGCGGGAGTCGAGATCGCGACCATCCACCCGCACGAGCTCTCGTTCTTCAACGCCCTCGCGGGCGGGCCCGACGGGGGCCGCCGTTTCTTCGTCGACAGCAATCTCGACTGGGGGCAGGACCTGCTCCGCCTGAAGAACGCCGCGCCCTCCCTGGCGCCGGCCGGGCTCGGCACCGTCGCCTTCGGGGGCGACCTCCCGGCCCGGCACGCTCCCACCCTCCGCCCTCCCTTCCCGGGAGAGGAGGACCGACCCGGCACCCTTCTCGCCATCGGCGAAGCTCCGCTCGCCCTCGGCCCGGAGCTCCTGCGCGCCAAGGGCGCCTTCGCCGACGCCGACCGGCTCGAGCGCATCCGAACCGCGCTCCGCCAGCGCGGCACCCGCGTCGGCGCCATCGGCGGCTCGATCGGAATCTGGAAGATCGAACGCTGAAGGGGTCACCCTGAAGGGGTCAGGTCTTGATTTTCTACTCTAGGGCGATCGCTCGAGGCTTCCTGCAGGT
>CALBDV010000475.1 GCA_937927565.1 uncultured Holophagales bacterium | reverse complement strand
GGGGGGTCCGGGGGGCCGCGAACAGCGCCCCCCGGAGAGCGCGCCCCCCGGAGAGACACGACGGCCCGCAGGCCGTTCGATGGGGGATGAAAGATGGTGCCCAGGGGCGGAGTTGAACCGTCGACACCGCACTTTTCAGGCGCGTGCTCTACCAGCTGAGCTACCTGGGCACCCGGCGCGTCACGGCATGCTCCTTGCGGACAATCCCTCGACGCGACGCCCGGCGTTATACCGGCGACCGCTAGAATAGTCAACGCGGACGGTCGCGCCGCACTCCCCGAAAGAGACGAAAATGAAGCGAAAGCTGCGGCTCCTCCTCGCCCCCCTCCTCCTCTCCTCGCCGTTCCTCCTCGGCCAGGAGAATGTGACACCCGGCACAGCCTACAGGCCGCAGGATCCC
Organism: uncultured Holophagales bacterium; assembly: GCA_937927565.1. Taxonomy (GTDB): domain Bacteria; phylum Acidobacteriota; class Thermoanaerobaculia; order UBA5066; family UBA5066; genus UBA5066. The sequence continues at coordinate 8,965 of CALBDV010000475.1, read as the reverse complement.
GAGCCCGTCTGGGCGACGTCCTTAGCAGGGGCGGTCGAACGCGCCCGATCGATGCCGGATGGGCGCATCTTCGTCGAGCTGCTCGAAGAGCCGTGCCCCCAGTGCGAGCGGATGGCCAGCCTCGTGTACCCCTCAGCCGACTTTCGCGCCTTCATCAAAGACAAGGTCCCCGTCAGCCTCCTTCGCAGCTCACCCGACGGTGCCCGGCTCTCCGAGCGCTTCGGCGTCCGCGCCAGCCCGGCGTGGCTCGTCCTGACGCCGGACCTCCTCCTCGCCGGCAAGCAGGAGGGGGCTTCGAACCAGTCGACCTGGTTCGACCGGTTCATCTCGTCCGAGCGCGAATGGGCCCTCTTCAAGCAGAAGCTCGCCAGGGAGAAGGCCGCCCCGGAGGACCTTGCCGCGTCTCTCGCCGTGGGCGAGGAGGCCTATCGCCGCTACGGTGACGCGATGGCCGAGGAGCGCTTCCGGCGTGTCGCCGACGACCCGAAGGCCTCGAACGACCTCCGGGAAAGGGCCCTTTCCTTTCTCGCGTCGATCGCCCTCGAGAATCGGCGATTCGACGAAGCCGAGACGGACCTGAAGAAGATCCTCGCCACCACGAAGGACCCGGTCCTCAGGGAGAAGGGCGAGCTCCGCCTCGCGGACGTCGACCTCGGCCGGGGGGATCGTCTGAAGGCGGCGGAGCGCCTCAGGGCCTTCCTCGTGGAGCACCCGGAATCTCCTCTTCGGCCTCAGGCCGAGGAGCTCCTCAAAGCCCTCGGCGCTGCCAAGTGAGGAAGGACCCGGAAATGACGCCTCGCATCCTTCGGTGGTTCGCCGCGACCGCTGCATTCCTCGTGTTCTCCGCCGCGCCCCTGTCGGCGCAAGGAATCGACGCCCCTTCCGTCGTCTCGGTCCGTCTCGCGTCGGATTCCGACAAGCTCGTCGCAGGCCAGCCCTTCCGGCTCGCCATCGTCGCCACGATCGCGCCGGGATGGCACGTCAACTCCGACAAGCCCCTCGAGGACTACCTCATTCCGACCGAGGCGGCCGTCGCGCCGGCCGTGGGGCTGTCGTTCGCGGCCCCCGCCTACCCCGCCCACAAGGAGCAGAAGCTCCCCTTCTCCGAGAAGCCTCTCGCCCTCTTCGACGGCGAGACCGTCATCGTGGTCGAAGGGACGGCCGCTGCCGATGCCGTCCCCGGCCCGAGGACCCTCGTCGCCACCCTCGATTTCCAGCCCTGTAACGACGCCCAGTGCCTCGCCCCGGACCAGGTCGAGGCGAGGCTCGAGATCGAGGTCGCGCCGGCCGGGACGGCCGTCACCGCGGCAAATGCCGCGCTCTTCCCGCTGGCCGGGGCCCGCGCCGCCAACGGCACCGCCCCGGCAGCCGAGGGAACTGCGCCCACCTCGCCGGCCGACTCCGGTCCCTTCGCCGGCCGCTCCCTCCCCGCCATCCTCGGCCTCGTCTTCCTCGCGGGCCTCGCCCTCAACCTGACCCCCTGCGTCTACCCCCTCATACCGATCACCGTCGGGTTCTTCTCGCGCCAGAGCGAGGGGAAGACGAGCCGCACCTTCGGCCTCGCCCTCGCGTACGTCCTCGGGATGAGCGTCACCTACTCGGCGCTCGGGGTCTTCGCGGCGCTCTCCGGCTCTCTCTTCGGCTCATGGCTGCAGAAGCCGGCCGTCCTCGTCGTCATCGCCCTCATCGTCCTCGCGCTCGCCCTCTCGATGTTCGGTCTCTACGAGCTCCAGGCCCCGCACTTCATCACCGACCGGACCGGCAGCAAGGCCGGGGTCGCCGGTGCGCTCACGATGGGCCTCTTCGTCGGCTTCGTCGCGGCGCCCTGCATCGGGCCTTTCGTCCTGTCGCTCCTGACCTACGTCGCCCAGCAGGGCTCGGCCGCGCTCGGCTTCGGCCTCTTCTTCACCCTCGCGATGGGCCTCGGCCTCCCCTATCTCGTCCTCGGCACCGTCTCCGGAAGCCTCAAGGCGATGCCCCGGTCCGGCGAGTGGATGATCGCCGTCCGCAAGGTCTTCGGATTCCTCCTCGTCGCCCTGGCCGCCTGGTTCCTCCGCCCGCTCCTCCCCGAGCGCGTCTTCGAGTTCGCCGTCGCGATCCCGCTGATCGCCGGAGGCGTCTGGTTCCTCTTCTTCGAGAAAGCGGGCTCCTCGCTCGGCTGGTTCCGGTGGACGAAGCGCGTCGTCGGCATCGCGCTCCTGGCGGCTGCCGTCCCGTTCGTCCTCCCCGCCAAGAAGGGCGAGGCCCTCGCCTTCCAGCCCTATTCCGACGCCGCGCTCGCCGAGGCGGCCGCGGCGGGCAAGCCGGTCGTCATCGATTTCTACGCGGACTGGTGCCTCCCGTGCAAGGAGCTCGAGAAGTTCACTTTCACCGACCCGGGCGTCAGACAGGCGCTCGAAGGCTGGGTACTGCTCAAAGCGGACCTGACCAAGAGCGCTTCTCCCGAGGTCGCCGCGCTCAGGACGAAGTGGAACATCCAGGGCGTGCCGACGATGGTCTTCCTCGGGCCGGACGGGAAGGAGTCGAAGCCCCGCGTCGTCCAGTTCGAGAAGCCGGCCGCCTTCCTGTCGCGATTCCCGAAGTGAGGCCCCCAGGGGAGTGCCGCCCGGCGCTCCCCTGACCCGCGCTCAGGCCCGCGTCGTGCGTCCCAGCTTGACGGCCAGCGCCGCCTTGGCGGCCCGCCGCTGGGCTTCCTTCTTCGTCGCGCCCGAGCCTGTCGCCGAGATTTCCTCGTCGTAGACGACCTCGAAGACGAACTCCTTCCGGTGGTCGGGACCGCTCTCCGATAGGAGCCGGTAGGACGGAAGCGGCTTTCCCTCCCCCTGCGCGAGCTCCTGCAGCGCCGTCTTGTAGTCGTGGAACGAGAGCTCCCCCGGGTCGAGCTCCGCCACGGCATCGGCAAAGAGCCTGCGGGCGACGTCACGGGCCGTGCCCAGTCCCGCGTCGAGGGTGATCGCCGCGAAGACCGCCTCGAACGCGTCGGCCAGGAGCGACTCCCTCACGCGCCCCCCCGACCGGCTCTCTCCGGCCGCCAGCAGCAACGCCTCGCCAACCCCCAGCTCCCGCGCGAGCCGCGCGAAGCTCGGTTCCGAGACGAGGTGGGATCGCGCCTTCGAGAGCTGCCCCTCCCGGAAGTCCGGAAACGCCTCGAAGAGCATCTCGGCCACGAGGAACCCGAGGATGCTGTCGCCGAGAAACTCGAGCGTCTCGTTGTCCTTGACCGCCTCCGACCGCGGCGCTTCGTTCGCATACGAGGAGTGGGTGAGGGCCCGTTCGAGGAGCGACCGGTCCAGGAACCGGTAGCCGAGGGCCTCCTCGAAATACGTCAGCTGCTCGTCGCGTGTCATCGGACCGGTCATTCTCCTGTGAACACCGGCGGTCGCTTCTCGAAGAAGGACTGGATCCCTTCCTGATAGTCGCGGCTGTCGTAGACCCGGCGGCGAAGCCCCTGGATCAGCTCGAACATGTTCGGCGTGAGCGGGTGGGCCATCGATAGCAGACGGATCTGCTCCTTGATCGCCGAGATCGACAGCGGGCTGTTGCGTCCGATCACCGCCGCCTTCTCGTACGTGAAGCGCTCCAGCTCGTCGATGGGGACGAGGTCGTTCAGGACGCCGAGGCGGTACGCCGCGTCGGCCCCGAGGGGAAGCGCCGTGAAGAACATCTCGCGCACGGCGTTGACCGGGAGCATGTTCATGAAGTGCAGGATCCCGGTGACGTTGTACGGGACGCCGATCTTGGCGGGCGTCATCGTGAAGCTCGTCGTGGGGCAGCCGACGAGGATGTCGCACGAGAAGGCGAGGTCGCAGGCCCCGCCCCACACCGCGCCCTCGAGCATCGCGATGACCGGGATCGGCAGGTACTGGATCTTGCGGATCGAGACGAGGAGCGGGTCGTCGTAGGCGAGAGGGTCCCGTCCCGATACGGGAAGCTCCCGGACGTCGTGCCCGGCGGACCAGACCCTGGATCCGGCCGGGGCGCGCAGGATGATCGCCCTCACCTTTCGCTCCTGCATCTCCTCGAGCGCAGCGACGAGGTCCTCGACGAGAGCCTTGCTCAGCGCGTTCCGCTTCTCGACGTTCGCGAGGGTGATCGTACCGACGTGGTCCCGGAGTTCGGTTCGGACGAGACTCATGGGTCGCTTCACCTCCGTTTTCGTGAGTCGCTGCCGGAGGAGGGATTCGAACCCTCACGACCCTTACAGGCCTGGGGCTTTTAAGGCCCCTGCGTCTGCCATTCCGCCACTCCGGCCCTAGGAGGAAAACCTCTGATTCAGGCCGGAACGCCCTTGCCGACCGGCGTCAGCCAGCCGAACCGGTCGTCCACCTTCCCTTCCACGATGTCGAAGAAGGCCTGCTGGATCTTCGCCGTGAGCGGACCGCGGTGGCCGGCACCGACGACGATCCGGTCGACGGAGCGGATCGGCGTGATCTCGGCGGCCGTGCCCGTGAAGAAGAGCTCGTCGGCCGCGTAGAGCATCTCCCTTGGGAGAGCCCGCTCCTCGACCGTGATCCCCATCTCGGCCGCGATCCGGATGACGGAGTTGCGGGTGATGCCCGGGAGGGCCGACGAGGAGAACGGCGGCGTGTAGACGCGGTCCTTCCAGACGACGAAGAGGTTCTCTCCCGAACCCTCCGAGACGCGCCCGGTGTCGTCGAGGGCGATCCCCTCCTCGTAGCCGTTGACGATGGCCTCCATCTTGATGAGCTGGCTGTTGGCGTAGTTCGCCGTCGACTTGGCCATCGCCGGCATCGTGTTGGCGCCGAGACGCGTCCACGACGAGCAGCAGACGTCGACGCCCTTCTCCATCGCCTCGGGGCCGAGGTACTTGCCCCACGGGTAGCACCCGATCATCACGTCGACCGGGTTCGGGAACGGGTTCACGCCGAGCATGCCGAATCCCCGGTACGCGAGGGGCCGGATGTAGCACGCTTCGAAATCGTTGGCCCGGATCGTCTCGAGAGTGGCGGCCTTGAGCTGCTCGAGCGTCCAGGGGATCTCCATCCGGTACATCTTCCCGGACCAGAAGAGGCGGTCGAGGTGCTCCTCGAGACGGAAGACCTCGGGTCCCCGCGCCGTGCGGTAGCACCGGATCCCCTCGAAAACCCCCGAGCCGTAGTGGAGGGCGTGCGTGAAAACGTGGACCTTCGCGTCGGCGAAATCCACCAGCTTGCCGTTCATCCAGATCTTCTTGACGTTCTCGAAGGCCATCGACTCCTCCTGCGCGGCATGATATCCGCCCGGGTCCGGAGAATCGGCTCAGCGAGCGTCGTCGTCGACCAGGAGCACGAGCGCGGCGACCACCGCCGTCTCGAGGCGAAGGATCCGGCCTCCCAGGCTGAACGGAACCGCGCCGGCCTCGTCGAGGAGGCGTTCTTCGGCGGCGTCGAAGCCCCCCTCCGGTCCGACGGCGACCGCGACGGCGATGTCGACGGTGAAGCCTCGGTTGCCGGCGGCGAGCCGGGGTGCGCCCGGACGGGCGACGAAGAGGGGGCCGCCGCAGAGCCCGAGGGCGGCGGCGAGGGACTGCGGGGCGAGGATCTCCGGAACGACGGTTCGGTCGCACTGCTTCACCGCTTCGGCCGCGATCCGGTGAAGCCGGTCGAGCTTCGCGGCCGCCGCAGCGACGTGGGCGCGCTGGGAGCGGACGGCCGCCACGAGAGCGAACCGCGCGGCGCCGCATTCGGTCCCCTTCTCCACGGCCCACTCCACCCGGGCCAGCTCTCCCACTCCGAGGAGGACGGTCACGCGGCGCTGCGGCTCGCCCCGCACCGGAGCGAGCCCACTCACGATTGCGTCCCGGCCGTCCGCCGAGAGGAGAGCCTCCGCGCGAACGCCGGATCCGTCGAGAAGGATGACCTTCCCGCCCGCGCTCACCCTGGAGACCCTGAGGTGGCGCGCCTCCGCGTCCGGGAGGACGACCCTCTCCCCGGTCTGAAGGCGGGCTCCGGGGACGAGAACCCGCGGGGGCGAGCTCACGGCCGGACCGAGAGCGTGCCGAGCCACTCGCCTTCCGAGGCGAGCCGCCGCGGCCGGAGCCCCGCGCCCTCGAGGAGCCGAAGGAACTCGTCCTCTCTCGCCACGAGCTGCCCGGCCGTCACGAGAAGACCGTCCGGGCGGACGAGGGCCGCGAGGCCGGGCAGGAGCGGACCGACCTCTTCGTGAAGCATGTTCGCGACGACGAGGTCGAACCGTGCGGCAGGCGACAGGCTCTCGAGAAGCCCGCCCCAGAACGCGCATCCGTCGATGCCGTTCCTTCGGGCGTTCAGGCGCGAGGCCAGCGGCGCTTCCAGGTCGAGGTCGAATCCGAACGCCCGCCTGGCACCCGCGGTCCGTGCGGCCAGCGCGAGTGTCCCCGCGCCGCAGCCGACGTCGAGCACGGATCCCCCTTCGGGGACCGAAGACAGGAGCAACCGGAGTGCGAGGCGGGTCGACTCGTGCGAGCCGGTTCCGAAGGCCCTTTCCGCCGGGAGAAAGACCCGGCCGCGCCCGCCGGGATCTGCCGAAGCGGGATCGTGGGGATCGAGGACGAGGCCGCCGACCGCGACGGGCCGCTGGAGCGCGGCCGCCTCGGCCACCCAGTCCCGCTCGGCCTCGACGTCCCGGCCGAGAATCTCGAGTCCGGCCGCCTCCAGCCGTGCCGCCGCTTCGTCGGCCTCCTCTTCCGAGACCCAGACGGAGAGGGCTCCGGCGCGGATGCTCCACGAGACGAAGAGCTCGGCGAGAGCTTCCTCCAGGGCCGGCTCGGCGGAGGGAGCGAGCGTGAACCGAACGGCGTCCGGCATCGCCCCCTCAGGCGGAGAAGAGGTCCCGGAGCTTCTCGAGGAAGCCCTTCTCCTCGCGCGTCGGGCAGCCCGCCTCTTCCTTCAGGACGTCCGCGAGCTTCTGGACCGCCTTCTTCTGCTCCGACGAGAGTTTCTTCGGGACCCGGATGGTGACGACGACGTGCTGGTCGCCTCTCCCGCGACCGTCGACGCGCGGGATCCCTTTTCCGCGGAGATTGAAAGCCCGGCCGGCGGCCGTTCCCGCGGGAATCTCGAGCTCCTCGTCGCCGTGGAGCGTCGGGACGGTGCACGTTCCGCCGAGGACGGCCACCGGGTAGGGAACGGCCCACGTCAGGACGACGTCGTAGCCCTCGCGCCGGAACTGCTCGTGCGCCTCCACCGACAGGACGACGTAGAGGTCTCCGGCAGCCCCCCCGGCGCGTCCGTGATTCCCTTCGCCGGTGAGACGGAGCCGGGCGCCCGTGTCGACGCCGGCCGGAATCGCGATCGTGAGGGTCCGCTCGCGAAGGGTGCGGCCCTCCCCCTGACAGTCGTGGCAGGGGTCCTTGAGCTTTTCGCCCGCCCCCTGGCACTCGGGACAGGGCCTCTCCATGGCGAAGAAGCCCTGGCGGAACTGGACGCGGCCCCGCCCCCTGCAGACTCCGCAGGAGACCGTTCCGCTCCCCCCTTTTCCACCTGTTCCGTGGCACGCGCCGCAACGCTCGAAGCGCCGCATCGGCAGGCTCTTCTCGACGCCGAAGACCGCCTCTTCGAAGGTCAGCGACAGGTCGGCGCGCAGGTCCTCGCCCGGGGACCGGCGCCCCCGGCGCCCGCCTCCCGCGCCCATCCCGAAGAAGTCGCCGAGGATGTCGGCGAAGTCGACGAAGGCGTTCGGGTCGAACCCGCCGGTCCCCCTGGTCCCCTCGTGCCCGTACCGGTCGTAGCGGGATCGCTTCTCGGGGTCGGAGAGGATCGAATAGGCCTCCGCCGCCTCCCGGAATCTCTGCTCCGCCTCGGAATCGCCGGGATTGCGGTCGGGGTGGTGGTTGAGCGCCAGCTTGCGGTACGCCGACTTGATCTGGTCCGGCGTGGCGTCGCGGGCGACGCCGAGGACCTCGTAGAGATCGCGGGGTGTCGTCGTCAAATGGGACCTCTCGAGGCTATTCCTTCTCGGGCTTGTCGCTCTTGTAGAGCATCGCCGCGGTCAGGATCCGCGAGACGCCCTGCATGTCGAGAAGGGCATTGTCGATCTCGCCCCTCTCCTCGGCGGTCAGCACCTCGCGGGCGTGCTGGAGCGTTCGGGCGATCCGGTCCCGCTCGTCGTTGTTGAGGAGTTTGCCGAATTCGCGGAAGACCCGCTCGTTGCCGGTGATCTGACCCTCGAGCTTGTTCTTGAGCTGGCGGACCACCTTGCGCTTCTGGTCGGTGTTCTTGTTCTCCTCGGCCTCCTGGATGATCTGGTCGATCTCTCCCTGCGAGAGGCCTCCCGCGGGGTTGATCTGGACCCCCTGGGCCCGCCCCGTGGCCATGTCGCGGGCAGAGACGTTCACGATGCCGGAGGAGTCGATGGCGAACGTCACCTCGATCTGGGGGACGCCCCGGGCGGCCGGGGGGATGCCGACGAGATCGAACTTCCCGAGGGACTTGTTCTCGCGGGCGATCTCGCGCTCGCCCTGCAGGACGTGGATCTCGACCGTCGACTGGTTGTCGCTGACGGTCGTGAAGACCATCGAGTTCTTCGTCGGGATCGTCGAGTTCCTCTCGATGACCTTGACGAAGATGCCGCCGTGCGTCTCGACGCCGAGGGACAGCGGCGTCACGTCGAGCAGGACGACGTCCTTGATCTCGCCCTGCAGGACCCCCGCCTGGATCGCCGCGCCGATGGCGACGACCTCGTCGGGGTTGATCGAGCGATTCGGCGGCTGGCCGAAGATCGACTCGACCATCTGCTGCACCTTCGGCGTCCGGGTCTGGCCACCCACCAGGATGACGTTCTCGATCTGGCCGGGGCTCAGCCCCGCGGCCTCGAGCGCGTTGCGGCAGGGTCCGGCCGTCCGCTCGACGAGCTCCGAGACGAGGGCCTCGAACTGCTCGCGGGTCAGGACCCGGTTGATGTGCTTCGGCCCGCCCGCGTCGGAAGCGATGAACGGCAGGCCGATCGTCGTCTCCTGCGTCGTCGAGAGCTCGCACTTGGCCTTCTC
>CALBDV010000474.1 GCA_937927565.1 uncultured Holophagales bacterium | reverse complement strand
CGCTCACCGACGAGGAGATTCTCGAACGCCTAGTCGCCCTCAACGCGGAGCGAGCGGAAGAGGAGCGGGGCGGTCTCATCCGCTGGCTCCGGCCTGACTTCCAGAATCCCGGCGGACGAGTGCCCGACTCGCAGACGGCGTTCTCCACCGGGGAGGTGACCCCGTTCCCTGTCGCTGCTGGACTCACCGCTCGGCCGTGGCCGAAAGCGCTCCCCGAACGCATCGCCGCCGTGCGAGACCTCCTGCAGCTCGGCGGTGACTGGAATCTCGCGAAGGTGAGGGCTGCATTCTCCGGAGCGAAGCCAAAGGAGCTGACCACGATCCTCGAGAGCCTCGCGACGCTCGGACTCCTGAGACGGGTCGAAATGACGGAGGGGCCATTTTGGGTCACGGGGGCGAGGTCAGGACTGGGCTCTGCAGGACCGTCATGAAAACCGACTCCCCTGACGGCGTTCCGTCAACAACCAGAGAGGACGAAGCGGTCGAGGGGATCACGCTCGAGGTTCTCGTGTTCGTCGACACGAACGTCCTCCTGCACGGGAAGCGCCTCGACGACCTGCCCCTTGGAACGATCGTAGGGAGCGCTGAGCGCACGACGGTCGTCATCACCAGTACCGTGGTCGACGAGCTTGATGCGCAGAAGACGAAGAACCCGAACAAGGGACTGCGAAAGCGCGCGAGTGGCGTCCTGACCGACTTCCTGAACCAGCGACCCGTCGGGCGACTCCAGCTGCGAAGCGGAGCGAGCCTCGTCTTCGAGACGCGCCGGCACGGACTCGATCTCATATGCTTCGAGCTGGATCCGGCGATCGCCGACGATCACATCCTCGGCGAGGTCCTTCGGGCTCAGCGTGAACATCCCTCGTCACGGTGCGTACTCCTGTCCCGCGATGCCGGGCCTCTTCTCCGTGGCCCATCCCACGGTATTGAAACGATCCGTTTGGAGGACTCGTACTGCCTGGACGTCCCCGACGAACAGGACCGGAAGATCCGAGCGCTCCAGGAGGAAGTAGCACAGCTGAAGTCGCGACAGCCGCAGCTCGACGTGGCCTTCAGCGACGGGGAGGCGTTTCACGAGATCGAGATCGTGCGGCCCCGACGCCTAAGCGAGGAGAACATCGAAGCGCGGGTTCGGGCCAGCGCCGAGGCGTCGCCGCGCCTGGAAGGACCGAACGCGCCGGCCCCCTCGGGGATTTCAGCCATTGACTCGGCGATGCGTGACGCTCGCAGGATGCAGGAGAGGCTCTTCGGAGTACCGGACAGCGCCGTGGCGGCCTACAACACCGAGAGGGAGAAGTGGCTCGAGGCCCTGCGCTCCTACTACCGATCCGACTGGCTGACCGACGAGGAGCTCTCTTCGCGAACGATCTCGCTGCATTTCGTCCTGCGTAACGGAGGATCAGCGGCCGCGACGGATGTTCAGGTGTCGGCCGAGTTCCCCGCTGGAGTCCGTCTCTCGAAGGACGATCCGCGGACGAGGCGCACGCCAAGGGCTCCGGAGAAGCCCCGTGGCCTTCCCGATTCCGTCACCGGCGGTTTCTCCGATCACCTGCTAGACAGGGCAATGCTCGGCCCTTCCGAGAAGCCGAACACTCGCGGACCATGGATCGACGATGCGGACGATCGATGCGTCGTCAAATTCGGCCTCGCGAAGGTCCGCCACCAGCACGACTACCCCCTGCCCGCGTTTTTCGCGACCCTGCCCGACTTCGACGAGATACGGTCTTTCCGAATTGGCGTGTCGATCTTTGCAGCGGAGCTCCCGGTGATCGCAGAAACGTCGATTGACCTCAAGATCGTCGTGACGAGCGGCGGGGACGAAAGTCCTACGCCGACGCCCGCAACGGGAAACCGGCGGAAGCTGTAGGCAATGGCGAAAGTCTTCCTGTCTCACTCGTCCAAGGACAAGATGTTCGTCGGTAAGCTCGCGAGCGACCTCGCGACGCTCGGGCACACCGTCTGGCTGGACACGTGGAGGATCAGCGTCGGCGCATGTATCGTGCAGAGTGTTGGCGAAGGGGTGGAGGACGCTGATTTCATCGTCGTAGTTCTGTCGCCGAACAGTACCGCCTCGCAGTGGGTCGAGCGCGAGTGGAGCGCGAAGTACCTCGATGAGATCGCGCGACGACGCGTCCTAATCCTTCCCGCACTGCTCGCACCCTGTACGGTGCCGACGCTATTGCGATCGAAGCGCTACGCGGACTTCAGGAAGTCGTACAGCGTAGGCCTCGCGCAGCTCGCAGAAGCCCTGTCGCCAGCACCCGGCCTTGCGGGAGTCCGCCAGTTCTTTTCAAACATCGTGAATATGGATGAGGTCTGGAAGCGGCTCCTGAACGACACGAAGGAGGTTGACCTCCTGGTCATGTACGCCGCCACGTGGCGGAACACCTACCTATCGCTGCTCCGTGCGGTGCTCCGCGGTGGCGGACGTCTCCGGGTGATCCTCCCAGACCCGGCGTCGGACCGCCTGCTGCAGCTCTACTGCCTACGGCTTGGCACGCCGGTCAAAGAGCTCGCGAAGAGTATTCGCGCCGCCGCCACGGAGTTCCAAGCCCTGGACGGCGCGCGGCGTGGCAAGCACGTTGAGGTGTACTACCTCTCCCTCTACATGGCGCATTCGTGCTACCTCTTCGACCGTGGTGGAGTCCTCGGCCTTTACTCCTACCAGCGCCAGCGCGTCGCCACCCCGGCCTTCGAGCTGGTAGAGGGTCCGCTCCTCGACTACCTCCGCGACGACTTCAAGTACCTGGTCACGTCCAAGATGCCACGCTTCTGCATTCCCCAGCCAGCTACGCGGAGCCGACCGTAGCGGGCCGTTCCCAGGCGTGGAGGACGCGCCACGACTCATTCCGGTGGCCGATGTCGACGAGCGCGACCACTGGTGCCCGGAAGGTAACCGGCGTCGTGACACACTGCTGCACGAGCTCGAACGCCGCTGGAAGGTCGCACTCCTTGACCTGGGCGACGCTGAAATGCGCATCGAACTTATCAAGAACCTTGGACGCGCCGTAGTGTTCGAGGCCTTCTCGCTCGGCTGCCGACAGGTGTCCCCAGCGGCCGAGCAGGTGTGGCCGGTACACCGGGCTCCTGCGATGCTGCATGGCACAGACGCCAACGAGCCTCCGGTGCAGCTCACCGATCGCGCCATCAGCACGGCAACGTAGTCCGATGAAGCCCCGCTTGCCGGTGTAAAGGCTCGTCGCTTCGCCGTCGGCACCGACGAACGGAGACACGACGGCGCCGATTGCCTGCGTCAACTCCTCGAGATCGACCTGGCGCACGCCGCCAAGATACAGGGACAGATGGGCGGGGAAGATCGTCCCATCGATCCGGTTCATGTTCTCGAACCGCGCCGAAACCGCCATGCTGGCCTTCGAGATCTCGTCAGCGAGTACCCGGTCTGGGAGGAGTGCGAGTCCGTACGAGATGTCAGCCTGGGCAGGCAAGGTACCAGTGTTAGCGGCTGGGGTCTCCTGTGCGTCCATTGATTCCCTTTCTGTGTGAGTCCGGCCTCAATACTCGAGCCGGCACCTCATCCAAGGGATGGGTCGTCACTCCCATCGTACTCCAGCATTATCGGTCACTGCGTTTCCTGTCTCGCGATGCGGACGCTCCGGGTGCTGACACGGCATCCAACCATCAAGCGACGCTTACTTCCTCGGCTCTCGCGGCTTCTTCGCTCTTCTGCCCGCCGCGTTTCTGATCCCCTCGACGGCCTGGTCGAAGCCGGTGTCGTCGGCGGCGGCAAGGCGTCGTCTGTTGGCGTCGTACGTCTCAAACGCGCGGCCGGCTTTCTCCTCAGCGAGCTCGTGCGAGACGCGTCCCGCGTCGGTGAGGATGTCCCGCTCATTCAGCTTCAGGAAGTCGTCGAGCTTCCGCGCCCAGTCCTTCATGCTCATGGTGCGGCGCTGCTGGGCCTGGAACTCTGCGAAGGACAGGTACTGGTCGACGAGGAGGTTCAGGGTCCGAATCTCCTGCTCGGACAGGTAGTTCTTTGCGACC
>CALBDV010000473.1 GCA_937927565.1 uncultured Holophagales bacterium | reverse complement strand
CGAGCGCGGTCTGACCAATTATGCCCGCATCGATGTCTGCAACGTTGGCGGCTTCACCGAAGCGATGAAGGTCGCCGGCTGGGCCGAGGCCCACTACATCGACCTGATGCCGCACAACCCGCTGGGGCCCATTTGCACGGCTGCCACGGTTCAGCTGGCAGCCGCGGTGCCAAACTTCTCCTGGCTGGAGATGCGCATCTCCCCCACCGGCGAGCAATTTTTCTATGACGACGATCTGTTCCCCGTCGCGGGATGCCACCGTCACCGGGACGATCACCTCGGCCAGCAGACCGTCCGTCTGAGCTCCCACCGCCCGGCGGTGCGACAGGACCGCCAGCTCGTCCTGCTCCTTCTTCCCGAAGCGGAAGCGTTTCTCCCGCACCGCCCGCTTCTCCCCGTCGACCTGCGCCGTGTGCTCCCGTGCCTCGAAGCCGAAGAGCGGATGCCCGGGGTCGCGGAGCAGCCGCGCAAGGTTCTCGTAGTAGTCGAGGAAGAAGGCGTTCTCGCTCTCCCTGGGCCGTCCGATCCGGAACCTCACGCACGCGTCGTTCAGCCGCCAGCCGTTCACGCCGAATGGCGTCGGCTCTCCGGACAGGAGTCCGTCCTTCTCGGCGAGTGCGAGGAGTGCCTCGACAAGCTCGTCGAACTCCTTCGCCTTCATCGCGCGGACCGCGCCGTTGCCTCCCCAGAGCTTCGAGGAGCGAAGCGTGCGGCCGAGGGCACTCCGCGATCCTCCACGGACGATCAGGTCCTCGTCGCGGAGCGACATGTCGCGGCGCGATGGCGGCGCCACGAGGAGCCACCTGGCGCGGCGCGGCTTCTCGTCGGCGCCGAATCCCCACGGCGACCTGAGCCGGCTGTGCGACTTTGCGATCATCTGGTCGACGATCGCGGGGTCGAGGACCTGGCTCCGGATGGCCATCCACCTCCGGAGGTGGTCGAGGAGCTCCTTGTAGACGGCCGTCCGGACCTCCGGGGATGCGGTCCGGAGCGGCGCCGGCGCCTGGGCGAACGCGGCCTCGTCGGCCGCGAGGTCGGAGAGCCCGAGGTAATCGACCTCGACGAGCCCGAGCTGCTCGAGGTTCGGGTTGGTGTACCTCCAGCCGCGGCGCTGGTCGAACCACACGCGATAGGAGAGAACCTGCCGAAGCGTCGACTCGGCGTCCTGGAGATGGAACCCGCGAAGCTCTGGCTCGAGGAGCCACTCGGACCGGACCTGGGGCGACGTTCGATCGAACCCGAGGGCGCGCTGCTGGGCGAGGCCGAGCGCGTCGCTTCGAAGGCCTTCCTCGCCCGCGGCCTGGAGCGCACCGAGGAAGCCGGCCCTCACGAGGCTCACGAAGAGGAAGTCGTTGAAGTGCCCGGCCTGGAGGGCGGCATCCTGGCGGTTGTCCGAGAAGCCGAGGAGCTTCCTCTTGTGCGGCTCGAGGCCCGAGTCTCCGAGATGCATCCAGCGAAGGACGCTGCCGACGAGGACCGTTGTTGCCGAGCTGCGACCCTCGGCCGAGAGCGACGCGAGGCGGGTCCGGTCGCGCGCTGGACCGGTGTGCGTCGCGCCGCAGCGCAGGCAGAACCGGAACCGGCCCGGGAGGAACCAGGCCGGGGTGCCGGAGCCTGCCCGGCCCGTCGGCTCGACCCGCTGGCCCAGAGCCCTGGCCGCGCGGTAGTGGGATTTGAGGCGGGGGTTGCCCGAGGCGTCGAACTCGAGCCAGGTCTCGGGGTAGTCGTCGTCTCGGTCCTCGAACGCGAACTCGGGATCGGACGCGTGGAGCGTGAGGAATCCGAAGACCCCGTCGGCCGGCTTCTCGGCCCCGTCCTCGTCGACAAGTCCGTCTTCCTCGCGAGGAGGCGGAGGAGCGTCGTCGATGTCTCGCGAGAGGAAGAGCCGCCCCCCCTCGTCGTCGACGAGGCGGACGGGGTGGTACTCGTGCCCGCACTCCCGGCAGAAGTGAACGGGATAGAGCCGCTTCTCGGCTGCCCCGGGAAGGAACTGCTGCCCTTCGACCGTAACGACCCGCCGGCCGGGTGGCTCGAGGGTCGCGAAGGCGTGGCCCGCGCCGGAGATGAACTGGTGGAGCTTGAACGCGAAGAAGCTCCGCGAGCCCGCGCCCGGAGTGCCCGTCCGCTCCGACTCCGGAACGCCGGAGACGAGGAGGAGCTCCTTGAGGGCCGACCGGCATTTCTCGACGGTCCGCCCCGACTCGCGGCCGAGAAGCAGGACCGCCTCGCTCATCGTCCGGGGTCGCGCCCGGAGCCATCTCTGGTCTCCTTCGGACCACGAGATCCCGAGCCGAGTCTCGACCCAGACGGCCAGGGGATGCCTGCCCAAGGCTTCGTCGGAGATGTCCCGGGCGATTCCAGCGTCCACGGCGGCCGGAAGCGCGGCAAGGAGGGTCGCCTCGTCGAGAGGCGCCGTGACCCGTTCCAACGTCTCGAGGACGACGTTGCTCTCCGGGATCTCGGTCGCGAAGAGTTTCGATGCGGCGCGCGCAACGACGCGCCCCTTTTCCTCGAGCGAGCCCTCGCTCGCAAGGGTCGCCGAGGTGCCGATGCACTGGAGACCTTTGGGCGCGAGCCGCTCCTTCACGCGCCGGACGAGGAGCGCGACGTCGGCACCCTGCCGGCCTCGATAGGTGTGCAGCTCGTCGAGGACGAGGAATCGGAGCCCGGAGCAATTCCCTATGACCCGCCGGTCGGTCTCGTCCTGGCGGGTCATGAGGAGCTCGAGCATCATGAAGTTCGTCAGGAGGATGTCGGGAGGGTTCTCGGCGATCCGGCGCCGGGTATCCGTGTCTTCCTGTCCCGTGTAGCGCTCGAAGGAGATCGGCCGAGGGCCGGCGACGTTCTCGAGGAACTTGTCGAGTTCCTCCATCTGGCTGTTCGCCAGGGCGTTCATCGGGTAGATGACGATGGCGCGCGTCCGTTGAGCACCGCCGCGCGCCCTCTCGGCGAGGACCGCGCTGACGATCGGGATGAAGAAACAGAGCGACTTTCCCGAGCCTGTGCCGGTCGTGACAACAAAGCTCTCGCCGCTCGACGCCAGGGCGATCGCCTGCTCCTGGTGCGCATAGAGGGAGAGGGTCTCGCCCCTCGGGGTTTCGGCCGATGCGGGACTGCGGAAGATCTCGGCGCAGCCGGCTTCGAGCATTCCGTTCGCCACGAGCTCTTCGACGGTCGTCGTCTTCCGGAAGCTCGGGTTGATCTGGATGAGCGGCTCGGGCCAGTAGCGCTCTCGGGCGTAGATCTCGTCGACCTGCTGCCGGAGGTCCTCCGCGAAGATCGTCGTGAACGACGTCGCGAACCGCCGGTACTCGTCCACGACGGCGTCGCGCAGGGCGAAGACATCCATGTTCCTTGCGGTCACTCGGCCCCCTGTCGGATCAGGTCCGTGGTGCGTCCCAGGACATCAACCTTGCGAACGACTCGGCGAAGGGTAGTTCGCCAGCCCGGGTGAGACCTCACGTCCTCGACTACGAACAGAATGCCGGAAAGCCCCGCGGTCAACAAGGGCCGAAGTCATTCCGACGCAGGTGCTTCCAGCCCTACGATCGCGTGTCCACGACTGCCGCCACGACGGCATCCTGCAATCCGCGTTTCTGCAGATGCCGGCGACGACCATCGGGCCGCGACGGTCTCGCGCTACGGGCGCTCAAGCTTCCCGAAGGAGCCCCTGCAGGTTCTCGCGTGTCAGCAGCCCCGCATCCTCTGGCCGTTCGAGGAAGGGGCCGACGTCGTGGCGGATCGCCTTCAGGTCGAGAGCCT
>CALBDV010000472.1 GCA_937927565.1 uncultured Holophagales bacterium | reverse complement strand
AGGTCGCGGTGGACGACGCCCTTGCCGTGGGCCTCCTCGAGCGCCTCGGCGATCTGCCGCGCGACGGCGAGCGCGTCGTCGACGGGAAGGGGTCCGCGGGCGAGCCGCTCCGAGAGGTCCTCCCCCGGCACGAGCTCCATCGCCAGCGCCACGAGGCCCTCGCTCTCCTCGAGGCCGTAGATCGCCGCGACGTTCGGGTGGCTGAGCGACGCGAGGATCTGAGCTTCCCTGCGGAAGCGCGCGAGGCGCTCGGCGTCCTCGGCGAAGGCGGCAGGGAGGACCTTGAGCGCGGCTTCCCGCCCGAGCTTCGTGTCCCGCGCGCGGTACACCTCGCCCATTCCCCCCGAGCCGAGAGCCACACCCACTTCGTACGGGCCGAGCCGCATTCCGGAAGTCACCGTCATCGAGCGGGGCGGATTCTAGGGGCGGGCCTCGCCGGAATCACAATTTCCGTGCACCGGAAACGTCGGGGTCGAGAGGAGGAGCCGCCCGGGGCGTCGCTTCACGCTGGAGCGCTCCATTCGCGCTCTTCGTCTCCGACGGACTGGGGATCACCGAAGGCGCCCGGTGCGGCTTTCAGTGGTACGAAGCGTCGTCGACAGGCACGTCCTCGTCCCGGGCGAGTCGGCGGTCCAGCGAGGGCACGACGTCTGCGAGCGGATCGTGGGGGACGTCTGCCCCCTCCTCCCGCGTACCTCCGGCCTGACGCACCTCGAGCCCCCGGAGGACCCCGCCTCGTGGAACGACCGCCCGCTCGCGCCGAGGTCAGGACATCCGAGTTCCGCTAGGCGGTCTTCGGCTCGCGGAGCTTCGACACCACCTGGAGCCCGTCGAGGAGGTACTTCATCCCCTTCTCGACGTCGACCGGGTGGGCGCGGTACTCCTCGATCATCTTCTGCGCCGTGACGAGCGAGATCGCGACACGCATCCGCTGGAACGTGACGACGAGCTCCTGCGGCTCGGTGTAGGTCTTCCCGACGCCTGGGGCCATCACCTTCGCGGTCGCAACGGCCGCCTTGGCGAGAAGGGAGGCAGCGGTCTTGAGGGCGGAGAGGACCGTCGCCACTCCCGCCGTCGCCGCCATCCCGAGGAGCCCGCCGAGGAGCTTGGCCGTGTCCTTGACCGAGAGCATCGAGGCCGGGGAGCCGTGCCACTTGTCGAGGAAGTCGAAGGCTGCGGCCGCGATAATGGCGTTCCAAAGCGTGGGCGCGTGCGTTTTCAGGATCTCCCGTCCGAGGAGCGCCCCCTTGGCGGCGGCTTGCCACTTCGGGAAGTCCTTGTAGTGGTCGATCACGAAGACGACGACGTCCTTTCCGGCGATGGCGAGGAAGAGCGGCCAGCCGAGGGACGAGACGACCGCCTCCAGGAAAGCCATCTCGGTTTCGATGAGCTGCGCCGCCACTTTCATGCCGGGGGCGACCTTGGCGTAGGTCTGGGCGAAACCGACGTCGTCGGCGAAGTCCTCGACGGGCTGGATGTACGCCTGCGTCCCGCAGACGAACCAGACCTGGCCTGTGGCGATGCAGAGGATGAGGCGCCTCTTGCCGTCCTTGTCGAGCCAGACGTCACCCTTCCTGGCGCTCCCGCGCTGGCCCAGGTTGATCGTGCCGCTTCCCTTGACGGTGAACGCCTCGGTCACGTCTGTGATGGGGATCGGGGCCTGCTTGGTTGTCATCGGATCGGTCTCCCGGGGGATGTGTCTACTGGACGGTACGGGACCGGGTTCGCCGAGCGGGGACGGAAGGCGGGTGCGCGGGACCGGCGGCGCACGAGGAACACCTCCCCCTCCGGGGTACCCGGCGCCACCACGCACGGGGCGCTGCGGGGGCGAGAGACGGTCCACGGGTCTCTCTCTCTGGTTCCTGACGACGCAGCCTAG
>CALBDV010000471.1 GCA_937927565.1 uncultured Holophagales bacterium | reverse complement strand
GCGTCGGACTTCTTCGTCGCCTGCTTCTTCTCGACGATGTGCTCCGGCGCCTGCGCGACGACGCTCCCCTCTGTGTCGAAGCCCCGCCGCCCCGCGCGCCCCGCGATCTGCTTGAACTCGCGGACGGAGAGGAGGCCGACCTTCGTCCCGTCGAACTTGGCGAGCTTGGAGAAGAGGACGGTCCGGATCGGGATGTTCACGCCGACGCCGAGCGTGTCGGTGCCGCAGATGACGTGGAGGAGGCCCTTCTGCGCGAGCTGCTCGACGAGGAGCCGGTAGCGCGGGAGGAGCCCGGCGTGGTGGACGCCGACGCCGAACGAGAGGAACCGACGGAACTCCTTGCCGTAAGGGGTGACGAGGCGCCGCCCCGCAACCACCTCGCGGATCGCCTCGCGCTCCTCCTTGCTGCCGATCTTCACGCTCGTCAGCGCCTGCGCCAGCTCGGCGCACTCGCGCTGCGTGAAGTTCACGACGTAGATCGGGCTCTTCCCCTGCTCGAGGAGCTTCTCGATCGTCTGGTGGAGGGGCGTCTCGGCGTACTCGAAGTCGAGCGGGACGGGACGCTCGTCCGACGTGACGAACGCGACCTCGCGCCCCGTGTCGTGCTTCAGCCGCTCGGCGATCGCCGACGTGTCGCCGAGCGTCGCCGACATGAGGAGGAACTGCGTGTTCGGCAGGACGAGGAGCGGCACCTGCCAGGCGACGCCCCGCTCCTTGTCGGCGTAGTAGTGGAACTCGTCCATGACGACGTAGGGCGCGTCGAGCTCTTCGCCGACCCGGAGCGCCATGTTCGAGAGGACCTCCGCCGTGCAGCAGACGACGCCCCCCTCGGGGTTGATGCTCGCGTCGCCCGTCCGCATCCCGACGTTCTCCGGCCCGAGCTCGCCGCAGAGGGCGAAGAACTTCTCGCTCGCGAGCGCCTTGATCGGGCTCGTGTAGAACGAGACGCGCCTCTCGCAGAGCGCCTTGAAGTGGAGCCCGAGCGCGACGAGCGACTTCCCCGACCCCGTCGGCGTCCCGAGGATGACGTGCTTGCCCGCCATGATCTCGAGGAGCGCCTCCTCCTGGGCCGGATAGAGCGTCAGCCCGGTGTCGGCCACCCAGTCGAGGAAGAGGCCGAGGATCTCGTCGGCGTTGCTCGTCCCGCCGGGCGGGACCCGGTCCGCGAGGGGGGTGACGCTCCGCGTCTCGGTCGGGGTCTGGTCGGGGTTCGCCATGGCGTGCAGCCGGGGAGTTTCCCACTTCCCGGCAGCGACGGGAGAAACGCCTTCAGGCGGTCGGGAATCCGCCGGAACGCTCGCTCCCCTCGTCCGGAGCAAGCGGTGTCGCGGCCCCGGGCGGCGCGACCTCGACGCGGTTTCGCCCTCCCCGCTTGGCGCGGTAGAGCGCCGCGTCCGCCGCGGAGACGAGCCGGTCCGGACCACCGGCCACCTCGGGAAGGGGCCTGTCGGGAACGAAGGTCGCGACGCCGAAGCTCGACGTCACGAACGGAGAGGCCCCGTCGGGATGCGGGATGCCGAGCGCCTCGATCCGTGCGCGCGCCGTCTCCGCGACGATCGCCGCATCGGCCGCACCGATGGCCGGGAGGAGAAGCATGAACTCTTCGCCGCCGTAGCGGGCCACCAGGTCGCCCGCCCGCCGGGCCATCGCCTGGAGCACCCCCGCCACCTCGACGATGCACCGGTCTCCGGCCTGGTGGCCGAGCGCGTCGTTGTAGCGCTTGAAGAAGTCGATGTCGGCCATGACGAGCGAGAGCGGGTGGCCGAATCGGATGCCTCGTTTCCACTCGGCTTCGAGCACTTCGTCGAAACGCCGCCTGTTCGCGATTCCGCTCAGGGAGTCGGAGAAAGAGAGCTCCGACAAGCGCTCGTTGGCGCGACGCAGCTCCTCCGTCCGCTCGGCGACGAGCCGCTCGAGCTTCGCCTCTCGCCGCTTCAGCTGAACGGTCCGGCGCCGGATCGCGAAGACGACCAGGGAGACGCCGAGAATCAGGACGAGCACCCGGAACCAGGCGGTCTGATGGACGGCCGGGAGAACCCTCAGCGAAACGAGGTCCGCCTCTTCTCCCCAGGGGCCATCTCCGATCCGGCTCGCGACGCGGAACCGGTACCGGCCCGGTGGAAGACCCGTGTAGAAGGCCGACCGACGCGTGTCCACCTCGACCCAGTCCCGGTCGAACCCGTCGAGCCGGGAGCGGAAGCGGATCTGCTCGGGTGGCTGCAGGGTCGTTGCGGCGTAGCGAATCTCGACCATCAGCCGGCCGGGACCGATCTCGAGCCCGACCCTCGCATCCCGTGCGGTCCCGTCGACGAGCAGCTCCTCCAGGCGGACCCCGGGTGGCGGTGAAGGTCGCGGAATCCGCTCGGGATCGACGACGACGGCGCCGCGGTAGGAAGGAAGCCAGATCCGCCCGTCCGGCCCGATCGAACCGGCCGGCTGCTGCCCGCTGGCGAAAGAGGCGCTTCTCAATCCGTCGGCAAGTCCGAACGCGAGCGGGTGTATGGAGCCCGGCCGCCCGGTCGAGGCGGCGATCAGCTCCCGTTTCAGAAGGCGCTGAAAGCCCTTGTTCCCGGTGAGCCAGAGCCCGCCGGCCCGGTCCTCGAGGAGCACCTGCGCCCGCCCCTCGGCGAGACCATCCTTCGGGCGGATCGCGGTCAGCACCCCGTCCTTCAGCCGGTTGATGCCGCTCCAGGCACTACCGATCCAGAGGTCGCCCTCCGCATCCTCGTGCAACGCGGAAATCCGGTCGCTCACGAGGCCGTCGCGCATCGTGAGGACGTGGAACCCCGCCGCGTCGTACCGCACGAGGCCGTCCCCCGACGTTCCGAACCAGAGTGCACCCGCCCTGTCTTCCAGGAGGCAGACGACGGCATTCAGCGACACGCCGTCGGGAGTCCGGAGCGGTTCGAACCGGCGGCCGTCGCGCGACGTCGCGACACCGGAGGTCGTCGCAACCCAGATCGTCCCCTGGCGATCCTCGTGAATGACACGAACGTCCAGACCGGGAAGGCCATCGGCCTTTCCGTACGTTTCGATGCGGCCCCCGCGAAGTCGTGCGAGGCCCGAGGTGTAGGTGCCGACCCAGAGCGCGCCGGACCGGTCCTCGCACAGCCCCGAGACCTCATCGCTCGGGAGGCCATCGGCCTTTCGGAGAACGTCGATCCGCCCTTCCCGCAGGCGGTTGAGCCCGCCTCCGGCGGTCGCGAGCCAGACGCTTCCGTCACGCCCGTGAAGGACGGAACGGACGTTGTCGTTCGAGAGGCCTTCGGGGACGCCGAAGGTGGGAAAGCTCCTGTCGCGAAGCCGGTTGAGGCCCCCGACCCACGTGCCGACCCAGACGAAACCCTCCTCGTCCGGCAGGATCGACCAGATCTTGTCGTTCGAGAGAGGGGGCGACCCGAGACAGGAGAAGCTCCCCTCGCGAAACCGGCAGATCCCGCTTCCCCAGGTGCCGATGAAGAGAGAGCCCGCCGCATCGAGCGCGAGCGCCGTGAGCTGGTCGGTCGGCAAGCCGTCGGCCTTGCCGTAGACGCGCCGGGACTCTCCGACGATCCGGACGAGACCGGCGCCCGCCGTCGCGACCCAGACGCCCCCGGCCGGATCGGGAAGGACCGTGATGATCTGGTCGCTCGGGAATCCGGTTTCCGTCGACAGGGTCGTCACGCGGCCCTCGCGCCACGCGACGAGCCCGGCGCCGCTCGTCCCGATCCAGAGAGTTCCGTCCTTGTCCACGCAGACGGACCGAAGCCGACCGGCGGGAAGCCCGTCCTTCCTCGTGAGCAGGGTGGCCTGGCCGTCCTTCCATCGCACGAGGCCCTTCCCCGCGCCGGCCCAGACCGTGCCGTCGGGCGCCTCCGCGAGAGACCAGACGGTTCCCTGCCCCAGCTCGTCCCCGAAGACCTGCCGGAAGACGCCGTCCCTGTACTGGACGACGTTCTCGCTTCGGCCGATCCAGAGCGTTCCGCGGCGGTCTTCCATCAGGGCGAACGCCGACCCGGTCGCCAGGAGGGGCGACGTCTTTCCGTCGAAAACCGTGAAGCGGGCGCCGTCGAACCGGACGAGGCCGTCGTAGGTCCCGAACCAGAGGTGGCCGTCGCGGGTCCGCAGGATCGACGTGACCGTGTTCTGGGGAAGACCGTTCTCCGTCTGCCAGACGTCCACCTGGGCCTGGCTGAGGGGCCGTTCCGGGCGGAGCGCGGCCGAGGTCGCCGGCAGGAAGAGCGGCGACAGGAGCAGGGCTACCCGCAGGAGCCTTCCCATCGGTCGAACTGGGCCCGGTCCGTTCACTCCGTACTCTCGCACTCGGTCCTGTCGTGGGGCTCGCTCGTCGGCCGCCTCCTCACGCCTCAGGCCGCGGAAACGAGCCAATTCTACGCGCCGCGATTCCGGGCCCCGGCCCGTCCCCGACGGCGGGACCGGTGCCGGCCCTCTGCAGATCGGGGCGCGGGGTGGAACAATCCCTCACGATGCGCGAGCTGGAACCCCTCTTCCTCGGCCGCACCTTCGACGACTTTCTCTTCCGCCCCCAGCGGAGTCCGGTCGCCAGCCGGCGCGCCGTCGACCTCACGATGCCGCTCATCGACGGGCTCGGCATCGGCCTTCCGATCGTCGGCGCGAACATGGACACCGTCGTCGGCGAGGAGATGGCCCGGGCGCTCGCTCTCGAAGGGGCCTTCGGGTTCCTCCACCGCAGCTGCACGATCGAGCTCCAGGCGGCGCGCGTGAAGTACGTCAAGACGCGCCACTCCTACGTCATCGAGAAGCCGCTCGTCCTTCCGCGCCGGGCCACGATCGCCGAGGTCCGCCGCCTCATCGAGCGCCACCGCTCGAGCGGCATCCTGATCGAAGAGACCGACGGTTCGGGCCTCCTCGCGGGCCTCCTCTCCCAGCGCGACCTCCCGCTCGGGCCCGGGAGCGGCGAGCGCTTCGTCGAGGAGCTGATGACCCCCGTCGCGCGCCTCGTCACGCGCCCCCCCTCCGTCAGCATGGAGGAGGCCGAGCGGACGATGTGGGAGCGGCGGGTCGAGAAGCTCCCGCTCGTCGACGAGGGGGGGCGTATCCGCGGCCTCGTGACGATGCGCGACCTCCACCTCTTCAAGAGGAAGCCCTACTCGGTGAAGGACGAGCGGGGTCGCCTGCGCGTCGGGGCCGCGATCGGCGCCGCGGGCGACTACCTCGAACGCGCTGCGGCGCTCGCCGAGGCGGAGGTCGACGTGGTCCTGATGGACGTCGCCCACGCGCACTCCGAGATCCTCGCGAAGGCCGTTCCCACGTTCCGGAGCCGCTTCCCGGGCATCCCGCTCGTCGTCGGCAACGTCGCGACGGGTGATGGGGCCCGCTTTCTCGCCGACCTCGGCGCGGCCGCCGTCAAGGTCGGCGTCGGCCCCGGTCGTGGCTGCCGGACGCGCCTGGAGACGGGCGCGGGCGTGCCGCAGCTCCAGGCGATCCGCGAGGCGTACCTCGCGACGGAGGGGAAGGTCCCGATCATCGCGGACGGCGGCATCCGCAACGACAAGGACGTCTTCCTCGCCCTCGCCTGCGGCGCCTCGACCGTGATGCTCGGCTCGCTCCTTTCGGGAACCGACGAATCGCCCGGCATCGTCGTCGACGACCCGGCCACGCGGCAGAAGATGAAGCTCTACC